>NZ_DBGS01000018.1:43128-46251 GCF_002295455.1 Thalassospira sp. UBA848
TTGGGCATGCCGACACCAAGCGCATATATTTTGGCCGCGGTTCTGGTCGGACCTGCTCTTGCCAAGCTGGGGTATCCGCTTCTTCAATCGCATATGTTCCTTCTTTACTACGCGATCTTGTCGGCACTCACTCCGCCAATTGCTGTTGCGGCTTTGGCTGCCGCTGCCATCGCAGAAGAGGACCCCTTCAAGATAGCCTTTGATGCTGTCAAGCTGGCTGCGGTTGGTTTCCTGTTGCCATTCGTCTTTATATGGAACCCGGCCATCATCGGTGAGGGTTCGGGGCTACAAGTTGCCTTGGCGTTGATGGGCGGTGTTGTTGCTGCAATTTCGCTGGCAGTTGCCATTGAAGGATACCTCAATGGCAAGCAGAACAGGATTGCGCGGTGCATGTTTGTGGGTATTGCAGTGGCCTGTGTCGCGCCATTTATCTATGTCGCAATCCCCGGCATCTTCTTTGGTGGTGTGTTGCTTGTTCGTAATTACAACACTTCCTCAAATACATCCGACAAAATAACAGAGAGTCGAAAAGTTCCTGGAGCGTGATGTCGCTCTAGTGTGCGAAGAAGGTATGTGCCTTTGTGCCATACCTTCTTTTTTTTTGGTTTGTCGAAAATTGTCAGCTTTTCTGTCAATTCTGCAGATTTTTGTCATCTTTTGTGACAATCGATGACAACTTATCTGGCAATCGAAAATGCTAACGCATTGATTTCGCGATAAGTCGAATGTCAGCTTTTGTGGCACGTGACATGTCACGTGCCACAAAAGTTGTCATTCGTGCCATAAAAGCTGTCATTCGTGCCAAGAAGTTGACAACGATTTCGTTCTACTGCGGCTAGCTTCTTCTCACCTACATCTAGAGCATCAACGAAACAGCAATTAGCTGGTTTGTTGTTCACGCCGACCAGAAATTCGCGCCTGGAGTTTGACCAGGTTGGCCATGCGTTGCCTCAGCCCGAGCATAAATTAAGAAAACAGCCCCGAGTCTTATAAGTTATTCAATTGGCATCAGGTCTTTTCCAGGCTGGCTTAGCCTACAACAGGCTTCTTAGACCATTTCATTTCAAACCGAAATTAAAATATAAGTTGAATTATGTATTTTGAAAATGGATACAGAATTCGGATTTGTTTTCGAAAATACATAAAATTGTCAGTGGTTTGTTGAATGAGGTACCATTGTTGGTGGACTTCCAGAGAACTGATATAACCTTAGTTTTAATACAAAAAATGAGTCTGTGCTTGGACGCATTCTGTAAAGCTGATTTGGAAAATTCAGACTGCACGCGGATACAGAATAATTAGCCGGTAGTCTTTTGGAAAAAACTAAAATACTACCATTGGTAGATCTTCTGCCTTGAGGGCGTGTTGACAAAAAATCCTGTGGCAGGATTATGAAGGCCGAAATAAATCCGTAAACGGAGGCCCAAAAACGCAAAAAACCGATCCAGAGAACTGAACCGGTCAATTACGTCGCTAAAGCGAACAGTGTGATGACTCTCCTTTAGCACGTTGCCAAATCCAAGGCAAGCACTGCGTGTCAGCACGCCACGGGTGAGCTTTGCCTGCATCATGCGAAGGAGAAACTTATTATGAATCCGGTACGCCAAGTTGTAAGCCGCAGCAAAGGGCGAGTGCACGGTCTTTACTACAGCCGTAAGGTCAAACGTCTACTTCCCTGGGAATCTCAGCTTGAAAGAGATGCCCTCATCATTCTCGATCTCATTCCCGAAGTTGATGATATTGCGGTGCAGCCATTCAAATTGAACTACCAGTTTGATGGTCGGGAGAGAGTGTATTTTCCGGACATCTTGATCACTGGTGATTTCGGTCGGAAAGTAATTGAGGTCAAGCCCAAGCGCGACCTTGGGAAGCCGGAGAATTTGAAACGGTTTCCGGTTATCGAAACGGTACTAGCTGAAAAAGGCTATCAGTTCGAGATTTGGACGGAAGATGACATTCGGCGGGAACCAAGAAGTTCGAACGTCAGGTCCCTTAGTCCTCACCGCTTGAGTGCTTCTCCAGAGTTCGATGCGAGTAGGTTCAGGTCCTATTCCGAGAGCGCAGGAAGTTTCCTGATTCAGGATGTGGTGGAAATCATAGGTGAAGAGGCGACCCTTGATGACGCTTTGACACTGGTCGCAACGGGACAGCTTAAGCTCAATCTGGATGAAAAGATCGGGATGAAGTCCTCTGTCGAACTCGCGGACGAGGGAGGAAAGAAATGACGAGAATTCATCTTCCTGAAGGCTCTCGCCTCGCATTTCAAGGTGCGCAGTATAAGGTCGTGACTTTGACCGAAAACCAAGACGTTCATCTCAGTAGTCTGGATACGGGCGAGCCGCTGCTGATACCGTCTAAAGAGATTGCACAGGCAGTATTTGACGGTGAAGTCGAGATTTTGAGCGCCTTTCCCAATTATGCTCATCACCAGTTGGTCTCATTCGACTCTTTTAGCGATCAGGAGCGAGCTGAAGCCCGAGCCAGACTCGAGTTTGTCAGGCACGTGGATAAAGCTTCAGGTGCGAGCAATCTTAATCAAGCGGTTAGCTGTGTAATTCGGCGTTACGATCAAGATGGTTACGATGAACTTCCTTCAAAGCGCACCCTAATGCGCTGGTACAAATCCTGGATTTTAGGCGGGAAGGATATTCGTGCCTTGTTGCCTAGAAATTGTTTCAAGGGCCCGCGCCAGAGGCGTTTTGACAACCGACTTGAAAGTATCATTTGGGAAATTGTGCATGAACGGTATTTGAAGCCGGAATACAGTACTGGAACGGAGATTTATCGGGCTATCTGTCGCCGAATAAAAAAGGAAAATCAGACAGCGTCAGTTGGCATGAAGTTAAAAGCTCCCAGCCGTCGAACAATTTATCGGTACCTCAGCAAGCTGGACCCCTACGAGGTGCTGCTGGCCCATCATGGACAACAAGTGGCAGATCAAAAGTTTGGTCCTGTTGGTTCGGGGATTGGTACTGACTATCCCCTGGAGCGGGTCGAGATAGATCACCACCTGATTGACTTGTTAGTTGTCTACCCAAACGGTGATGTGATGGGCCGCGTTTGGTTGACGTTAGCCATAGACAGCTACAGCCGCATGGTGGTCGGCTTTGATATTAGCCCTGA
>NZ_DBGS01000062.1:0-12438 GCF_002295455.1 Thalassospira sp. UBA848
ATAGGTCGAGGTGTAAACCGTAAGGCCGATCAGTACTGCCATGAATTCGGGTGAAATATTGTAACCACCCCGGATATTAAACCCTTTAAGGGCCGGCATGCTCAGTTCGGTCGGCGCACCGCCGACCAGATAGGCAAGCAAAACAAGCCCGACGAAAATGCCGAGACCGGCAAGAAACATCGGGAAGGGCTGGCCGGTCGCATCCTGACGCTTTTTGGCCCATTTCTTGACGAAATAGATCACAGCGCAGGCGATTACGGCGGCAATGGCCATCAGGGTGTAGGCGGCATCAGGTTCTGGAACCGGCATATACATGCCGCGTGATGTCAGCAAAACGCCGGGAATGGGTTCCAACGCATCGCGCGGGTGCGGGAATGCGCCGGGAATCAGTGCGTACCAGAAGAACAGTTGCAGCAGCACTGGAATGTTTCGGAACGTCTCAACATAAACGGTTGCCAGTTTACGAACGATCCAGTTCGAGGACAGGCGTGCAATGCCAAAGATTGTCCCGATGATCGTGCACAAAATGATGCCGAGAAGTGACACCTTCACAGTGTTAAGCAGACCAACCATCAGCGCCGTCGCATAACTGCTTTGTGCGCTGTAGTCGATCATGGTCTCGCTGATCTCGAAGGACGCTTCAAGATCGAGGAACCCGTAACCGGTAGAGATGTTTTGTTGTTCAAGGTTGTACAGGGTGTTGGACACCAGGTACCAGCCTGCAAGGACGATCAGTCCAATCGCGATGATCTGATACAGCACCGCACGAACGTTTTCGTCATTCAGGTAGTCGACGAGACCCTTGGAACGAACATCCCCCGGGGCATTTTGAGGCTTACTCATATGACCCTCAGGTGTAGATTATATCCAAAATCAGTAAGCACCTAACGAAAAGCTCCGCCCATGCGTTCAGACAGTGGGGCGGAGCTTCGTAGGTTTAGATAGTCGGCTTGCTAGTGATTAGCGCACCGGCCATGCATACTGCAGGCCACCATCGGTCCACAGAGCGTTCAGACCACGCTCAAGACCCAGCTTGGCGGTAACGTTTTTCTCATAGCTTTCGCCATAGTTACCAACCTGCTTGATGATGTTGTATGCCCAAGCTTCGTCAAGACCAAGAGCTTCACCCATGCCCGGCGTTACGCCCAGCAGACGCTGGATGCCCGGGTTGGTGCTGTTTGCTTTCATGTCGTCAACATTTTCCATGGTGACGCCATACTCTTCTGCTTCAACCATTGCGGTGAAGGCCCAACGAACGATGTCCGACCACTGTTCGTCACCCTGGGCGACAACCGGGCCGAGCGGTTCTTTGGAAATGATTTCCGGCAGAATGACGTAGTCAGCCGGGTTTTCAGCCATCTGGGTACGGATGGAAGCAAGACCCGAAGCATCGGTGGTGTAAACGTCGCAACGGCCAGAGAAGAAGGCAGCAGTTGCTTCGTTGATGTTTTCGATAACAACCGGCTCGAAGGACATGCCTTTGGCGCGGAAGTAATCAGCAAGGTTCAGCTCGGTCGTGGTGCCCGGCTCAACGCAAACGGTTGCGCCGTCAAGCTCAGTTGCGCTCGAAACGCCAAGACCTTTCGGGATCAGGAAGCCCTGACCGTCATAGTAGTTGACGCCGACAAAGGTCAGGCCGAGTTTTGCATCACGGGTGGTGGTTGCAGTGGTGTTACGCGACAGGATGTCGATTTCACCGGACTGCAGGGCCGTGAAGCGCTGTGCTGCGGTCAGCGGGGTGTACTGAACGGCGTTCGCGTCACCAAGCAGCGCAGCTGCAGTAGCGCGGCAAACGTCAACGTCGATACCTTCCCACTTACCTTCGGCATTGGCAGCGGAGAAACCCGGAAGACCGGTGTTCACGCCGCACTGAACGAAACCTTTGTCCTTGATGCCGTCAAGCACAGCACCTGCCTGTGCGTTCTGCGCGGCAACGGCTGCAACGGTCATTGCGCCAGCGGCAAGGATCGTTTGGATTTTCATAAGATGAGCTCCCTTATTAGCAAAGCATTGTTTTTAGCTTTTGTGCCACCCTGGATATGCAAAGCCGCATATCCATCCGTCCGAAGAAGATCGGACCGCCAAATTAAGAAATTTTAGGCCGCCTCGTGTCAAGTGTGAAAAATTTAGGGCACGGCAGAGAACTGTGTTTTCAGCGGAAAAATGAGACTTTTTCTGCAGTTATATCCTGCGTACTTTCGCGTAGATAATTTATACAAATTCCCATTTCCTATTTTTATTCAATGTTCTAGGTGGGTTTTGAGAAGTGATGGGGACTGCGTTGGGAATTGCACGAACTTTTTTTCACCAAATTCAGGTCAATGGTCAAAAAAAGTGCACGAGTTCACATTGTTTAAAAAGCGTGCAGCGCCGCAGTGCGGAATCGGCGCGACACGCAGAAAGGTCGCAACGCTTTGTGGTCAGGCGAGGGGGCAAGTGTGAAAAAAGCCCCGCTGGTGATGGCGGGGCTTTTGAAGATCAGGATTTTAGTTCTGAAAGATTGGAAAATAGCTCCAATGCCGTCGGGTTTGCCAAGGCTTCCTGATTTTTCACCGGTCTGCCATGGACAACATCGCGAACGGCGAGTTCTGTAATCTTGCCCGATTTTGTGCGTGGAATATCGGCGACAGCAAGTACCTTGGCTGGCACGTGGCGTGGTGTGCAGTTGGCTCGGATCTGCTTTTTGATTTTATCGATCAGAGCGGTATCCAGCACATAATTATCGCGGAGCACAACAAACAGGATGACCCGAACGTCGTTATCCCAGTCCTGACCGATAACAATCGATTCCTGAATTTCAGGCAGCTTTTCGACCTGGCGATAGATCTCGGCCGTGCCGATGCGAACACCACCTGGATTAAGCGTGGCGTCTGATCGACCGTAAATAACCATGCCACCTTCATCATCAAGTTCGACATAGTCGCCATGGCACCAAATGTTATCAAACCGATCAAAATAGGCGCTGTGATAGCGTGACCCATCCGGGTCATTCCAGAAGCCGACCGGCATGGACGGGAAGGGCTTGGTGCAAACAAGCTCACCCTTTTCATTGCGCACAGGCTTGCCGTCATCATCAAACACGTCGACTGCAACGCCAAGGGCCCGGGTTTGAATGACGCCGCGTTTTACCGGCAAAACGGGGGATGCCAAAACAAAGCAACCGAGAATGTCCGTGCCGCCGGAAATGGACGCCAGATGAATGTCTTCCTTGATGTCGCGATAAACGTAATCAAAGCTTTCCGGAGCGAGCGGGGAACCAGTAGAGGTCATGGCGCGAACTGAAGAAAGATCGTGGGTTTCGCGCGGCTTCAGCTCTGCCTTGGCAAGGGCATCAATGTATTTTGCCGATGTCCCAAAAAGAGTCATGCCTTCGGCGTCGGCATAGTCAAACAGGATGTTGCCATTCGGATAGAACGGTGAACCGTCATAGAGCAAAAGTGTGGCGCTAGCAGCAAGCCCGGCCATGAGCCAGTTCCACATCATCCAGCCACAGGTCGTGAAATAGAAAACGCGGTCACCCGGTGCTACGTCACAGTGCAATATATGCTCGGATACCTGTTTGAGCAGAGTGCCGCCAGTGCCATGCACAATGCATTTGGGTTTGCCGGTCGTGCCCGATGAGAACATGACATAAAGCGGGTGATTGAATTCAACCTGCTCAAAGACGATCTTTTCAGTCCGGAAAGGGGCGATGAATTCTTCATACTTTATTGCATTGCGAATTCCGGTGGTGTTTGCCCCGTCAAAGGCATACTGAACGATAACGACCTTCTTCAGGCTGTCGATGCGGTCAACGACGTCGCGTACCTTTTCGCGGATATCATGTTGCTTGCCATTATAATGGTATCCATCGACCGTTATCATGACGGTTGGTTCAATCTGACCGAAGCGGTCAACGACACCTTGCACGCCAAAGTCGGGGGAGGCAGAAGACCATGTTGCGCCAATGGCCGCTGTTGCCAGCATCGCAATGACGGTTTCGGACATGTTTGGCATGTAGCCACATACCCGGTCGCCCTTGCCAACGCCTTCGGCGCGCAGTGCCTGCGAAAACTTGGAGACCGCAATGTTAAGCTCAGCGCAGGAAAGGCGGCTTTTGACCTTGTCCTCGCCCCAGAAAATCAGCGCGTCATTGTCGTCATCACGAACCAGCAGGTTCTCGGCAAAGTTCAGACGTGCGTCAGGGAAGAATTGCGCTCCCGGCATTTTGTGGCCATCGATCAGGATGCGCTCGCCCCATGTTTCGGCCTTGAGTTCGGCGAACTCAATGACAGCAGGCCAAAAATGTTCGAGTTCGGAAACGGACCAGTCATAGAGTTCCGTGAAACTCTTGAGATCAAGCGCATACTTGTCGTTCACCCAGTCGCGAAAGCGGGTGACGTTTGCATTTTCAACGCGTTCTTTCGTCGGTTGCCAAAGCAAGTCGCTCATGATGAGTCCTTTGTTTCCTGTCGACCATATTTTCTGTTTTTGACGCATCATTCCAGGGCGCCAAATTGGTAGTCCTTTACCGCTTTTCTAAGCGTAATTTTTCAGACCGGCAAGCGAAGTCACCGAGATGTCCTGTATTGGTAATACCAATTATGTCATTTTTGATGAAGTAATAAATTCAATAAGTTTGTCAAGATATTCAAATTAAATGAGGAGTGGGGTCTTTCTTTTGGGAGAAATTAGTTTGGTGGAGTACGCGTTTGGAAGGTCGGTTTGCTAATAAAACTTCAAAATATATGCCTGAATTGTTGTTTCATGATTCGGAAGGCAGCCTTGGTATTCTCCTGATGCGTGAAAACGCTTGCACCCATTTCAGGTCATATTAGTTTGGTGCAGCCTTTCAAAAGATATGGAGAACATCATGGCAGGTATTGACGAAAGCATACCGTTTGTATCGATCAACATTGCCGTTCTGACTGTAAGCGATACGCGTGATCTCCATAATGATACGTCCGGGGAAGTGCTGTGCGAACGGATCATCGAAAAGGGACATCGCGTCTATGAACGGCAAATCCTGCCAGATGATCAGGTTGCTTTGCGTAAACAGCTGGGTGCATGGTGCGCCAACCAAAATGTCGATGCGATTATAACAACGGGAGGCACCGGTGTTACTGGACGTGATGTCACAGTCGAAGCACATCGCGCCTTGTATGAAAAGGAAATCCCGGGTTTCGGGGAACTTTTCCGATGGGTTTCCTTCCAGAAAATCGGAACGTCCGCCGTTCAGTCACGATCAACTGCCGGTGTCTGTATGGGAACTTATTTGTTTGCTTTGCCGGGATCGACAGGGGCCTGCAAGGATGCATGGGACGAAATCCTGTCCTATCAACTCGACAACCGGCATCGGCCCTGCAACTTCGTCGAGTTAATGCCCAGGCTTCTTGAGAAATAAGGGTGTGAACGGTTTTATACGCGGCCCTAAATCCTGAAAGTTTCCGAACAAACAAGGACGTCCGATGGAGTTTATCTCGGATCCGTTTTTCTATGTCGTGGGCATCCCGGCGGTTTTAATCGCAGGCGTATCAAAAAGTGGTTTTGGTGGCGGCCTTGGGGTGATCGCGGTTCCGTTGATGGCGTTGGCCGTTTCGCCGCAAGCTGCGGCCGCCATCATGCTTCCTATTCTATGCCTGATGGATGTTGCCAATGTGTGGGCCTATCGCAAGCGCTGGGACCGCAGAAACATGAAGATACTTGTTCCTGCTGCGTTGCTTGGCATTTTGGTGGGAACATTGTCGTTTAGTTATCTGAATGAAGCCGCGGTCAAACTGATTATCGCAATGATCGCGATCATTTTCACGCTGGACCATTGGTTGCGTGGCCGCAGCGCAAGTACGGTGGCCGGATCTGCAACAATCGGAAAAGGAACCATTCTGGGGGCGCTCGCCGGGTTCACAAGTTTTGTCGCCCATGCCGGCGGGCCACCGGTGTCGGTTTATCTGTTACCGCAGAGAATGGACAAGTCGATCTTCGTTGGCACGACGGTAATGTTCTTCATTGTCGTCAATTATGTGAAATTGATTCCATATGCCATGCTTGGGCAGTTCGACGCCTCGAACCTTGGAACATCGCTTTTGTTCGTGCCTGTGGCATTGTTTGGAACCTGGTTGGGCTTGTGGGCGCATGACAAGGTAAGTGTCACCTTGTTCTATCGGGTTTGCTACAGTCTTCTGTTCCTGACAGGGGTTAAACTGTTGACTGATTCTATCCTTGAGTTCACGGCCTGAAGATCGCCTTGGGTGTTTACGGGAAACGGGATAGGCGATTGTACTACCCTGTGAGTTTAACCAATCAAAACAGATAAGTAGCAGCCTGAAGCGGCTGCCTGCCAGCGTTTGTCAATTTGGCGGAAATAAACCGGCGGAATGCGGTCCATATCGAGCGATTTGTTCGGTTTACTTGTTTGCACTTGCCCAACTCAGCGAAACCGGCTACCGATATTGGCACTTTGTCGATAAATTGTTATCGAGGATTGTATAGAGGAAACAAAGCCGGTGGAACTGATCCTTGCCAAGATTGCCGTATCTGTTGGAACAGTTCTTGGGCTGTCCGTCCTTGCAGAGCGCGCAGGCCCACGGGTTGCAGGTGTTCTTTCTGGTTATCCGTTGGGAACGGCCATCCTTCTGTATTTCATCGCAATCGAGCAGGGGATCACATTTGCCAGTGAAAGCGCGGTTTATGCGTTGCCGGGGCTGATCGCGACACTCACGTTCCTTTATGCCTATTTCCTTGTTTCACGGAAATGCGCGGCCTTACCGGTTATTCCCCAGATTGTTCTGAGTTCCCTTGGCGCTTTTGTCGTATATCTTTCAGTGTCTTGGCTGTTTCAACTGGCCCCGATGAGTTTGACACAGGCGGCTGTGATCCTGCTGGTCGCGATATTTGTTGCCCTTATCCTGTTCCGCAAAATCGAGAATGTCCGAATTCTCAATCGTGTCCGCCTGACGAAGGGTGTGGTTCTGCTGCGTGCGGCATTAGCGGCGGTCATCGTCTTGGTGATCAGCGGAATTGCAGCATGGATCGGTCCCCGGTGGTCCGGTTTGCTGTCAGGTTTTCCGGTAACACTCTATCCCATGATGCTCATCATTCATTTTTCTTACGGGGTTGAGCCGGTTCACACTGTGATCCGCAATTTCCCGCGTGGGATGGGCGCGCTGTGGGTTTACATTCTTGCCGTAAGCCTTGGCTATCCTGTCCTTGGTTTGGGATGGGGTACAGTTTGTGCGTTTGGGGCGGCTACGGTTTATCTGGTCAGTTACTCAGCTTTTGTCTGGGTACGTCAAAAGTCCGTGCAAGCCGCACGATGATCTCCTAAAATTTAGAGACAACATAACAACGGTGGTCGGCATTACTGACCGCTTTTTGGGAGAAGTCTCTGAATGCAACAAGTGCAGTCGCTCGTCAGGGCGCTAAGCATCCTTAACGCGCTTGCGGAAAGTGAAGACGGGATGACGCTGACCGAAATTGCGCAACAGGTAAAATTGCCGCCGTCAACGGCGCATCGGTTGCTTACAACCATGCAGCACGAACGTTTTGTGACTTTTGATGGTGAGCGCACACTTTGGTTCGTTGGGGTCCAGGCGTTTAGCGTTGGCAACGCCTTTACCAAAAACCGCAACCTGAGCCAGATCGCGCGCCCCTATATGCGTGCGCTTATGGAAGACAGTGGTGAAACCGTCAATCTGGCTGTCGCTGACGGAGGCGAAGTCATCTTCCTGACGCAGGTCGAATGCCGCAAGATGATGCGTGCGCTGGTCACGCCCGGCCGCCGGGCATTGATGCATTGTTCAGGCGTGGGCAAGGCACTCCTTGCGTTTTTGCCAGAAGAAGAACTGCATTCCGTCATTGCGCAGCACGGTATGCCCAAGATAACCGACCGAACTCTCGTAACTCAGTCGGCCCTGGAGCAGGATTTGGAACGTTCCAGGCAGCGCGGTTATGCACTTGACGATGAAGAGCATGCCGTAGGTTTGCGCTGTGTCGCTGGCGTGGTCCGTGACGAGACCGGGCTACCCATCGCAGCCTTGTCGCTTTCAGGACCTGCGGCACGTATTCCGAACGACCAAATTAAACACCTGGGGCTTAAGGTCCGTCGGGTGTGCGCGGACCTTAGTCGTGAATATGGCGGAAAGCCGGTCTGAGGTTAAAGCAACGCGATAACTTAGCTTTGGTGATCAGAGCAGGAAAAAAACATCTCTGATCACCGTCTTCGTTACATGCCCGGGCAGGAAACGCCGGTGCCGCCAAGACCACAGTACCCGTCGGGATTTTTGTGAAGATACTGCTGATGAAAGTCCTCGGCGTAGAAGAATTCCGGTGCCTCGGCAATCTCGGTGGTCACATCGTTCTGACCGGCTGCCTTCAGGGCCGCATTATATTCCGCGCGTGACTGTTTTGCGGCTTCTACCTGGTCGGGCGTGCAGGCAAAGATTACGGAACGGTATTGGGTTCCGACGTCATTGCCCTGACGCATGCCTTGTGTCGGGTCATGGCTTTCCCAAAACAGTTTCAAAAGCGATGAATAGGAAACCACGGCCGGATCAAACACAACCATGACAACTTCTGCATGGCCGGTCATTCCGCCGCAAACTTCACGATAAGTCGGGTTTTTTGTATAGCCGCCAGCATATCCCACAGCTGTGCTGTAAACGCCTTCGGTTTGCCAAAACAGCCGTTCAGCACCCCAGAAGCACCCCATGCCAAAGACAGCCATTTCGAGATGCTGAGGAAACGGGCCTTTCATGGGATTGCCTGTCACTATATTTGTCTCCGCGACCGGGAGTGCCTCGTCACGGCCCGGAAGCGCGGTTTCTGCGGTTGGCATTTTAGGTTTATCGGCTTTTAGCACGGAGAACATATCGTTTATCCCGTAGAAATTTGTGTGTTCATGGGTGCAATGTACTCCAGACGCGCACAATAGCAATTCCCCTGTTGATCAAATGTCTTTGAACATTCTTTTGGCAGCGTCGAGTGTGAACGGGATAATCGACATCAAAAGTCGCTGGAATTGCTCGGTAGGGTCGGCCTTGCGTAAGCTAAAGCGTTTGCAATCAATGGGTCTGATGATCGCAGGAGCAGTCTGTTTGCTGGTCGGTTTGTTGTTCTTGCCGTTGCCGCCACCGTTCTTTGGGATGGTCTTTATTGCATTTGGCGTCCCGCTATTGGCTGCGGGGTCAAAAAGAACAAGGCGGCTTATCCAGCATCTGCGTTGGCGCTATTACCGGCACAACGCCAAGGTCGAATACCTCCTGAACAGGATGCCAGGATTCGTGCGCAGACACGGAAAGAAAACGCGTCCAGATGGCCTTGTGCGTTCACACAAAATTGCGGCAGCGGCCAAAGAACGCCTCAGGCCTAAGGGCTGACTTTACGTATCAGGCAATCTGTCCCTGCGGATTTCAGGGTATTACACGCCTGTGTTGCCGCCGCAGCGGTGCCATAGTTGCCCGTCAATAAGCGGAAGAACAGACCTTTACCCTCAATCGCAATACTGACCACCTCGTGGTCGGCGGCGGCAAGCATACCATGAGACGCATTCTGGAACTTTGACCAGGCGCCTTCGGCCCGCCCGCGTGACCGGTACGCCGCCAGTTGAACGGCGTAGTAGGGGGCGGTTGACGTAGTGGTCTGTGCCGGCGGATTTGGTTCAGTCGCCATTGATTGTGATGTTTCGGTCGTCGCGTCTGAGGGGGGAGTGGCCGAGGCAATCGGAAGCTCGATCATCGGTGCTTCTGGGCGACGGTCCACGACATCAAGCTCGCCTTGTTCGACAGGCCGGGCGTTGGATGTGACAATCGCACCCGAATGTTCGGTAGATGCAGAGTCACCTGCAATTGTTGGCGCTTCGGTGACTGGCTCAGGTGCTGCCACAGGGGCTATCTTTGCTACCGTAGTGGCGGTTGTATTTTTTGGCGGCTGTGTTGGTTTTTCCGCTTTGATTTTCGCATCGTTTGTAGCTTTTGACGCCGCAGGGGCGGTTGATGCGGTCCGTCGTTCAACGCGGGTCAGCTGTGCTGTGTTCTCGCTGACCTCGATATCCATTCGCGCAACAGCGTTGGTTGGTGCTTCGGGTTCGGCCGTTACGACGCCGCCTGTCTCATAAAAGCGGCGATCACGTTCGACTTGTGGTGGATCAGGAAGTTCCGGGCCAGGCGGCACCGTTGCCGATGCGACGACTGTATCGATTTCCTCGGAGCGGGCGTATTCAGGGGATGCAGCATCAAGCGCAACAAGACGTCTCTGTGCAAGGCTGTTGATGCTGCCGGAAAGACGAATACCCTGACCGCAATCAAGATCCACTTTCGTGTCAGGTGGTGTAGCGGTTAGCCAGACATAAAGTTTACGTGCGCTTTGGTAGTTCCCGTCCATGTCATAGGTAATGGCCTGAAGCAGGTTCTCTTGAGGGCTACTCGCAAGCGATATCGGACTGGATGTACCGGAACTGTTGCCTTCTTGCGAACGGGGGTGCTGTTCCGTCTGACCAAGAAATAATCCGCAAGCAACCTGATCAAAATTGTTTTTTTCGGCGGCTGAGGACTGATCGCCAGATGCGGAAGTGATTTCTTGTGGTGTGGAAGAAGATCCAAACCAGAGACCGGACAGGTCATCCGTGCTACAGGCGGCGAGGAGCGGCAAAAGCGCTGCGGCGGTAATCCAGCCCCGCTTGTTGCAAGGGTTGTTTTTTGTTGTCGCAGACCTGCTTTTCACGCTTCACCTGATCATCGCTATATCAGGGAAAGTTATATCTTTCCTTGCCGACAAAAACAACTGTCGCAAATAACCAACTGCGATCAGGTCTACTTAGAAATCAGGAACATAGTCAAACAAACGCAGCTGGATCTGTTTGCGTGAATGACCAGCTTGGGTGACGGCAACAGGTTATCGCATGATCAAGGGAATCATAATTCCGGCAAGCAGGACCAGAACAGTTACGGCGATCACGATGTTGATGATCCCTTTGCTGGCTTGGTTGGCTGTTTCACGCGTTACACCGGGGCGTTGGCCGGCACGTCCTGCCGATCCGCGAGATCCTGAATTGCTCTCGGCAGTCAGGATCTTGACGACTTGCTTCTTGTCCCGTCGGCTGGCCTGATCATACTTGTTTTCGACGATGCGGATTTCAGTATTGCTTTTGTTGCCAATCGCTTCTTTGGCGGTATTGAGGGCAGCAGTATAGTCGGAGACCGTTTCCAGTTCCATCAGCTGGCCCGTCGTCCGCTGGCAAACCACCGTATAGCTTTTACGCATTACCGCATTTGACATGGCTAATCCCATTTGCGTCTGTCCATATAAAAAAGACATATGGCCTGTTTACGCAAGAATGGGAACCTATCCAGACGAATAGGTTTTGGGCGGTCTCAATAACGTTGTTCAGTTTGTGATTTTGCTTGCAAGAATTTGGTATTCTTCGCAACCCGTGCCGCAAAGCTGTTCTAACCGTGCCAGATTTTCCTGTGCCAGTTCCGGCTTGCCTGTCTGAAGAAACAACTCGCCCTGATACTCAAGAGCGCCGACATGCTCCGGGTCGATCATAAGTGCGCGTTCATAGTTTTGTGCGGCACTGTCAAAATCCCCCGTTTTGCGTTGGCTGTAGGCGAGGTAATTATACAGATCGGCGTTGTCCGGATCTTCCTTGAGCATTGTTTCGATCTTGTCGATAGCCATATCGTACATGCCCGTATCTACAAGCTCGGTCACGGCGCCAAGGTCTGTTCCCCCGGAACTCCATGTATCTGAACTGCCCATCGCAAATGCGTTGCTTGTTAAAAGCGGGGCGGCAAGAAACATCACCACAGCACATGCCTTGATCAATTTTAGGGTTTCACCATCACGGTTCATCGTCGTACCTTTCGTAGATCTACTTTGGCATTGATACGTGCGTTGGGACGCTCTGAAAGTGTGATTTATCACAACTGGAAGTTTTGCCTAGTCACTTGTTGGTGAGAATTGTGTCTTTGAAAGGGCGTTATCTGTGGGGGTCATTGAAACTCTTGCTTTGGGAATGGGCGGGGCCTGGGCCAGCGGTGTAAATCTTTATGGTACCGTTGTTATCCTTGGCTTTATGAACAATTTCGGGCTGCTGGACCTGCCACCGGAACTTCAGATTCTGGGAAGCTGGTGGGTGCTGGCGTTGGCAATGTTCCTGTACCTGATCGAATTCGTTGCGGACAAAATTCCAATCGTCGACAGTGTTTGGGATGCCATTCACACCTTTATCCGTATTCCGGCTGGTGCCCTGCTTGCGGCCGGCGCCCTGGGGGGCCTTGATGTCGGGTTGGGCGATGGCGTTCAAACCGCCATCGCATTGCTGGTTGGCGGGACCGTTGCGGCTGGAAGTCATTTTACCAAGGCAGGTAGTCGGGCTGCGATCAACACGTCACCTGAACCGATTAGCAACAGCGTCGCCTCGGTTGCCGAAGATGTGGCCGTTTTTGGTGCGCTTTACACTGT
>NZ_DBGS01000095.1:0-16922 GCF_002295455.1 Thalassospira sp. UBA848
CAGGTTGATCAACCCAAGGCTGATGGAAAGATAGCCCATGAAGAACAGAAGCGGTGCGATGCCCCCTTCGGCCACCTGCCCTGACATTTGAGCGATCCGTATCGGGCCACCCAGCTCAGAACTATCACGATCGCCACTGATCATTTCACCAAGTGCAGAGAATGTCTGAGTGGTCAGCGAATAGGTTGTCTCGAAGGCGCGACCAACGGATTGCACAACGCCGGTGCGGCTCATCTCAAAATCACCCGCTGTAATGCCAAGACGCCCGACGGTCGCGGTCATCCCGCCCTCGTCCACTTCAACGGCTTCGGGCGTTACGGCCAAATCAACGATGTCACTGTCGCGTTGGACCGTGACGGAAATCAGTTGCCCGGGATTTGCGCGCACAATGTCGGAAAGCTCAGAAAACCATTCAACCGACTGACCGTTGATCGCCGTGATCCGGTCATCGGCCATCAGGCCCGCGCTAGATGCCGGGCTGTTTTCAAGAACTTCGCCAACAACAGGCAAGGCACGCTGTTGTCCGACAGCAGCAAACAGGAACGTAAAGACGATGATGGCAAAGATGAAATTGGCCAACGGCCCTGCAAAGACGATTGCCGCACGTGCCGCAACACCTTTGTGATGGAAGGCATGTTTCGCCTCTTCTGCATCCAGGTCATCCCGACCACCGGCACTGGCCGGGTTCATATCGCCAAACATCTTGACGTAACCGCCAAGCGGAATAAGGCTGACCTTCCAACGAGTACCTTTTTTATCCTGCCAGCCGAAAAGTTCCGGGCCAAACCCGATTGAAAAGGCTTCGACCTTTACGCCGTTTTTGATTGCCACCCAGTAGTGACCATATTCGTGAACGAACACGAGCACCGAGAGCACAAAAAGAAAAGCAAGCAAGGTTTCCATCAAAAGTTCCCTAAGCCGGTCAAACCAGCGATTTTAATTTAAGCGGAAGCAAGACACGCCATCGTTTCCCGGCGCACCATCGCATCTGTTTCAAACACCTGATCAAGGCTGGTCAGCGCTTCGCTTCCAAGTCTTGTCATAACTTTTTCAACAGTCACGGCAATATCGAGAAAACCGATTCTGTCTTTTAGAAACGCCTCAACCGCAACCTCATTCGCAGCGTTCAGAACAGTAGGCAGCGTGCCACCTTCCTGCAAGGCCTGTCGCGCAAGACGAAGTGCCGGGAAACGATCTGTGTCAGGCTTTTCAAACTTCAAGCTGCCGATCGTGGCAAAATCAAGACGCGGTGTGTCAACCTTGATCCGGTCCGGCCATGAAAGCGCATAGGCAATCGGGGTCCGCATGTCGGGTGTGCCGAGTTGGGCGAGGACGGACCCATCGGAATATTCCACCATGCTATGAACAACCGATTGGGGATGAACAACAATCTCGATCTGTTCCTCTGCCACAGGAAACAGATGCCATGCTTCAATCAGTTCCAGGCCCTTGTTCATCATCGTTGCCGAATCAATCGAGATTTTTGCGCCCATTTCCCAGTTGGGGTGTGCCAGGGCCTGTGCACGGGTCACCGAACGCATATCGTCCAGAGGCCATGCGCGGAAAGGTCCACCAGAGGCCGTCAGCAAAATACGATCAACGCGGGACTCCTCGTGATCTTCGAGCACCTGAAAGATCGCGCTGTGCTCTGAGTCCACGGGGATCAGGGTCGCACCGTGCTTGGTAATTTCGGCCGTCATCAAGGCGCCGGCACAAACCAGCGTTTCCTTGTTGGCCAGACCGATGCGTGCGCCGCGACGAATAGCAGCCAAAGTCGGTTTTAGTCCTGCGGCGCCAACAATTGCGGCAATGACGATGTCAGATGGACGCTCTGCAGCCTCAATCAAAGCATCTTCACCAGCAGCAAGTTCGATGCCTTTGCCGGCCAAGGCATCCTGTAGCGCCCCGAAGAAGGCCGGATCGCCAATGACAGCGCATTTGGCATCAAGCTCGATCGCTGCTTTTGCCAGCGCATCGACATTGCGATGAGCGGTAACGGCCTCAACAGCATATTTGTCAGCGTGGGACTTCAGAACATCAATGGTGCTGGCCCCAATGGAGCCCGTAACACCAAAGACACTGACGGATTTCTTTAAAGTCATCAAACACCTGTAAGGACAGCAGCCAAGATTTTGACTGCCTTAACGCAGAGATAGCCCTGCGAAACAGATAATAGCAAAGGCAACCGGGAACACCGACAACATCCCGTCAGCGCGATCAAGCAATCCGCCATGGCCCGGAATTAGACCGCTGCTATCCTTGATCTCGAAACGGCGTTTAAGAGCGGACTCACCAAGGTCACCGATCTGCGCAACAATCGCCAGCACCATACTGACGCCAACAATGATCCAATTGACTGAATCGGAACTGAAATAGGTTACCAGACCACCGATGATCCCGGCACAGATCATACCACCAATCAATCCTGCCCAGGTCTTCTTTGGGCTAAAGCGTGGTGCCAGTTTCGGACCGCCGATGGTCTTGCCAAACACGTAACCACCGGTGTCAGTGGCCCAAACAAGGAAGAACAACCACATAATGATCAGGAGACCATCACCCTCGTGGGTTCGCAGCCAAAGCGCCGCTAATGCCGCAAGCGAGATATACAGCACGCCGAACCCGGCAAGCAGCCAGTTTCGTCCCGACCGCGCCGCGGCGATGATCACACCAATCGCAACCGGCATGATCATGTATTCTTCCTGACCGGTCGCATACATCATCATGGCAACCGCAAGGGCAACACCCGTTACAACCGAGATGCCATTGTAATACTTGGGCGCACACATCCGCGACCATTCCCACATCATCCCGGCGCAGAATACAAACAGCAATATGTCGAAATAAGGAGCGCCGAACCAGACAGCCGCGACAGCCACGGGTGCCATGACCAACGCAGAAAGAACGCGTGGGAGCAAACCGGAATTGGTATCTTTTTGAACTTTGGTCTCAGATGACGGCACCAAAACGCCGCTCCCGCCCGGCAAAGTTATCGATAGCTTTTTCAAGGTGGCTGCGATCAAAATCCGGCCACAGAACATCTTCGAAGACAAATTCCGTGTAAGCTGACTGCCAAAGCAGGAAGTTGCTAATGCGCTGCTCACCACTGGTCCGGATCAGAAGGTCCGGATCCGGGATACCTGCCGTCGACAGATTTTCCTCGATAAGCTCTTCTGTAATCAAGTCTGCAGAAAGTTCACCTGCTGCAACCTTGGCCGCAATGTCGCGCACAGCCTGAGTTATCTCAGCCCGCGCACCATAGCTCAGCGCGATGGTGAGGTTCAGGCGCGTGTTATCACGGGTCTGATTTTCAGCCTTGGCAAGAAGTTCGCGAATATCATCGGCGAACCGCGAACGATCACCGATAATACGAATTTTCACGCCATTCTTGTGCAAAGTGGACAATTCACGCTTCAGAAACAGGCGCAGCAACCCCATCAGATCGCTGACCTCGCTTTCTGGTCGCTTCCAATTCTCTGTCGAGAAACCATAAAGCGTGAGATACTCGATGCCGAGTTCGGCCGATGCCTCAATCGTGCGGCGTACCGCATCGACACCAGCACGATGCCCCATGGTACGGGGACGCCCACGACCACGGGCCCAGCGTCCGTTGCCATCCATAATGATGGCAACGTGGCGCGGTACACAGGTCAGATCTGAAGCTTGGGGTTGCGAAGAAAGCACAGCCATAATCAGACTTGCATGATTTCCTGTTCTTTGTGCGAGAGCGCTTCATCAATCTCGCCAATGACCTTGTCGGTCAGCTTCTGAACTTCTTTTTCCTCGTTGTGCATCTCGTCCTTGGAGATGTCACCGTCTTTTTCCCACTTTTTCAGCTGGTCCATGCCGTCGCGGCGAACGTTACGAACAGAAACCTTGGCCTGCTCGGCATACTTGCCGGCAACTTTCGACAGTTCAGCGCGGCGTTCTTCGTTAAGGGCCGGAATCGGAACGCGAACAAGTGTGCCATCAGCCGCCGGATTCAAACCAAGACCGGACTCACGAATGGCTTTTTCGACGGATTTCACCATCGACTTGTCCCAGACCTGAACAGAAAGCATGCGCGATTCTGGAACGCTGACAGATGCCACCTGGTTAAGCGGGGTCGGAACGCCGTAAGCTTCAACCATAACCGGCTCAAGAAGGCTTACACTGGCACGTCCGGTGCGCAGACCGGTAAATTCCTTGTGCAGTACTTCGACAGCCCCTTCCATACGGCGGGACAGGTCCTTTTTTAGGCCAGCAACGTCAGACACGTTCAGTCTCCATTCGAAATAATCGTAAACGTCCCCTTTGCAGTAACAACGTCTGCAAAGGCACCCGGATTATGCAAAGAAAATACGATAACCGGAATATCATTTTCGCGTGCCAAAGAAATAGCCGATGCGTCCATAACACGCAAATCTTTGGACAAAACTTCCATGTATGTGAGTTCGTCGTAACGCTCTGCTGTCGGATCGGTTTTCGGATCCGCAGTGTAGACACCGTCAACCTGGGTGCCCTTAAGCAATGCGTCACAGCCCATTTCGACCGCGCGCAAGGCAGCAGCGGTATCGGTGGTAAAGAACGGGTTACCGGTCCCTGCGGCAAAGATCACCACACGACCTTTTTCCATGTGACGCACGGCACGACGACGAATATAGGGCTCACAAACCGACGACATCGGGATGGCAGATTGAACGCGGGTCTGAATGCCGTGGCGTTCCAGCGCATTCTGAACGGCCAATGCGTTCATGATGGTGGCGAGCATGCCCATATAGTCGGCAGTTGCGCGTTCCATGCCCTGGGAGGCACCCTTGACGCCGCGGAAGATGTTCCCCCCGCCAATCACCATGCAGACTTCGGCACCCATGTCGTGAACGGCTTTGATTTCGCTGGCAATCCGGTCAACCGTTTCAGGATCAATACCGTATTGCTGATTGCCCAGGAGCCCCTCACCAGAGAGCTTCAAAAGGACGCGACGAAACTTCAGTTGGCCGTTTTCTGCCATGTCGGATTGCCTCTTAAATGCCGATGTAACGCATTGCCCAAACATGGGAAATGCAAAATTCAGATATAAAAAGACCGGCGAGTAACAGGGCGGATATGCGCTGCCGACCTCGCCGGTCTGGATCATACACGAAATGGTGGCAAACGCACCATTTCGATCAGATGTTTTATTTGTTCAGCTGCTCTGCAACTTCTGCAGCAAAGTCTTTTTCTTCGCGCTCGATGCCTTCACCGAGTTCGAAGCGAACAAAGCCCTTGAGCGTAATCGGCTTGCCAGCTTCTTTGGCAACGTTCTCGATAACGGTTTTGACTTTGTTTTCACCGTCAATCACGAAGGTCTGCTCAACAAGAACGACCTGTTCGTAATATTTGCGGATACGACCTTCGATCATCTTTTCGATGATCTCTGCCGGGCGGCCCGATTCTTTGGCCTGGTCGGTCAGAACGGCTTTTTCGCGCTCTACCAGTTCCGGATCAAGATCATCAACCGTTGCCGATGCCGGGTTGGTTGCAGCAATGTGCATTGCGATCTGTTTGCCAAGGGCATCAAGAACGCCAGCATCTGCTTCGGATTCGAGCGCAACCAGAACACCGATTTTACCGAGGTCCGTCGCAACAGCAGAGTGAACGTAGGACGCAACAACACCGTTTTCGACCGACAGGCCAGCAGAACGACGCAGGGACATGTTTTCGCCAATGGTGGCGATCATGTGGGTGACCTGCTCTTCGACGTTACGCTCGGTACCCGGGAAAGCAGCTGCTTTAAGGGTGTCGATGTCACCATTCGCAGCAACAGCCTGGTTTGCGATTTCGCCAACAAACTTCTGGAAGTCTTCGTTACGCGAAACGAAGTCGGTTTCAGCGTTCAGCTCGACAACGGCACCTTTGGTGCCGTCAACAGCGACTGCAACCAGACCTTCGGCAGCAACACGGCCAGCTTTTTTGGCAGCAGCAGCAAGGCCCTTGGTACGAAGCCAGTCAACGGCTGCGTCCAGATCACCATCGGTTTCGGACAGCGCCTTTTTGCAATCCATCATGCCAGCGCCGGTGGTTTCGCGAAGCTCTTTAACGAGAGCAGCGGTAATAGCCATTTTTAAAGCCCCTAATTACGCGATCAGGTAAACACCTAACAAAACGGCGGCATGCTAGCCGCCGTTTCATCAGGTACAAAATGAAACTTATGCGGAAGCTTCGTCTGCAGCTTCAGAAGCAGCAGCTGCTTCGGCCGGAACTTCTTCCGCTTCGCCGAGATCTGCGCCAGAAGCAGTCATTTCTTCCTGGATGCCGTCAAGAACGGAACCAACGAACAGATCGCAATACAGCTGAATTGCACGGATCGCATCGTCGTTACCCGGAACCGGGAACTGAACGTTTGCCGGATCAGAGTTGGAGTCGAGGATCGCAACGACCGGGATGTTCAGGTTCTTGGCATCCTGAATAGCAAGCGATTCTTTGTTGGTGTCGACCACGACGATGATGTCAGGAAGACCACCCATGTCCTTAATACCGCCAAGCGCGCGCTCAAGCTTGTCGCGCGAACGGGTCAGGTTCAGGATTTCTTTTTTGGTCAGACCTTCTGCACCGGAGTTCAGGATTTCGTCCTGTTCTTTGAGGCGCTTGATCGAGTTGGAAACGGTGTTCCAGTTGGTCAGCATGCCGCCGAGCCAGCGATGGTTGACATAGTACTGGCCGCAACGCTTTGCAGCGTCTGCAATGATCGGGGAAGCCTGACGCTTGGTACCGACGAAGAGAACACGACCACCCGAAGCAGTAACGTCACGAACGGCCTGCATCGCGCGATGCAGCATCGGGACGGTTTCCTGCAGGTTCAGGATGTGAATGTCGTTACGGGCACCAAAGATGTACGGTTTCATCTTCGGGTTCCAACGGCGGGTGTGGTGACCAAAGTGGACACCAGCTTCCATGAGCTGGCGCATGGTAAAGGTTGGCAAAGCCATGATAATTCCTACCTTTTTCCGGTTAATACCTCCGCGGAAGGGAATTCCATACACCATGTATGAAACACCGGATGGACGAGTTGCCATATGACGGCAATCGCCGCTCTTCCGCGTGCGATGTTCGGGGCGGGTTTTAATCCCCCTCACGCGAGATTGCAACCCCTAAAATGCGCACAAATGCGCGGTTCCCGATGGGCTATTGGGGTAACTTGTTGCAACCAGATGAAATCATCAGATTTCCTCGGCGAATTCCACACCGGGAATCGCGCCAATTGCCCCGATAAGCGACGGGCCGACCTTATAGTTTTCTTCAAGCTCGATCTCGGCCATGCGCCCGTCATCACAAACCGATGACAGGGCAACCAGACCACGCCCCTTACCTGCCTGCTCAAGCAACTGACGGATCTCATCAACGGGATCAGGTCGGTTAAGTCGAATGCGAATGCCTTCGGCAGCACCGGCGACGGCCTTTTCGAGATCTTCGACACGCTGGCCCTGAATGCGAAGCTGTCCATCGCGCATTTCAGCAGAGACATTCAACAATACCGGGCGCCCGGCAGTGATGATTTCCTTATAGGCTGCCCAGGCCTCTGCCCAGAAAGCGACCTCGAAACTGCCGGTCGGGTCCGAGAACATGACAAAGGCGAATTTCGAACCGTTCTTTTTGGAAATCATTTCGCGTGCGTTGATCAGGGTCCCAGCCAAGCGGATAGTGCCCTTGTTTGATGCACGCATGCGCGCAGGCAGTTCCTTGATCGGGGCGATGCCGATGCGCTGGATGCTTTTGCCAAAAGTATCAAGCGGATGAGCCGACAGATAGAACCCAATGGCCGAGAATTCCTCGGTCAGTTTTTCCATCGGGACCCAGTCGCGTTCATCAGGCAGCCGGATCTGGTCCTTGCCAAAGCCGCTGCTGTCGCCAAACATCGAAATCTGATCATCGTTGCGCGCATGCATTTCACGCTGGGCAACGGCGATGACCTTATCGACATTTTCAAACATGACCTTGCGGTTGGCTGCCAGACAATCAAGTGCGCCTGCCCGCACAAGGTTTTCAAGCAGGCGTTTATTGACCGCCCGGCTGTCGATACGCGACGCGAAATCGGTGATGTCCTTGAACGGTCCATTGGCTTCGCGCTCCGCCACCAGGCTTTCCATTGCAGCATCGCCGACATTTCGAACCGCGGCCAGCGCATAACGGATCTTGCGCACGCCATCATGGTTTTCAACCGAAAACGCGACCTGGGAGTTGTTCACGCAAGGTGGCAGGATTTCGATTTCAAGCCGTTCGACCTCCTGCTTGAAAATCGCCAGCTTTTCGGTGTTGTGCATATCAAGCGTCATCAATGCGGCCATAAATTCGACCGGATAGTTCGCCTTAAGATATGCAGTCTGATAAGCCACCAGCGCATAGGCCGCCGCGTGGGACTTGTTAAAGCCATAGGATGCGAATTTGGCAACCTGATCAAAGATGTCAGACGCCTGCCCGCGATCAACGCCGTTCTTTTCCGCGCCATCGACAAACAGGCTACGCTGTTTTTCCATTTCCTCGGCGATTTTCTTACCCATTGCACGGCGCAACAGATCAGCGCCGCCGAGCGAATAGCCGGCCATGATCTGGGCAAGTTCCATGACTTGCTCCTGATAGATCATGATGCCATAGGTTTCTTCGAGGATCGGCTGCAACATCGGGTGCATGTAATCAGGTTCTTCCTGACCGTGCTTACGCGCAATGTAATGCGGAATGTTATCCATCGGACCCGGACGATACAGCGCCACGACAGCGATAATATCTTCGAGCGTATCAGGCTTCAGCCCGCGCAAGACGTCCTGCATGCCCTGGGATTCAAGCTGGAACACGCCGACGGTTTCGGCTGCTGACAACAGCTTGAAGGCCGGGCGATCATCAAGGGGAATTGCACTGATATCAAAGTCTTGCGGCACATCTTTGCGAAGACGCATTAAATTGACGGCCTCGATAATCACCGTCAGGGTCTTAAGCCCCAGGAAGTCAAACTTCACCAGACCGGCATTTTCAACAAACTTCATGTTGAACTGGGTGACCGGCATGTCCGAACGCGGATCGCGATACAGCGGCACCAGTTCATCAAGGTCACGGTCGCCGATCACGACGCCTGCCGCGTGGGTCGATGAGTTACGGTAAAGGCCTTCGATCTGCATGGCGATCGACAGCAGGCGATCAATATCCGGGTCCTCGCGCGCAATGCGGCGCAGGTCCGGTTCCATATCAATTGCTTCCTTGAGCGGGATCGGCTTGGCTGGATCGCCCGGGATCATTTTACAGATCTTGTCGACATAGCCATACGGGATGGACAACACACGCCCGACATCACGCACGGCCGCCTTTGCCTGCAACTTACCAAAGGTAATGATCTGTGCGACGCGGTCATGGCCATATTTTTTCTGAACGTATTCGATCACCTCGCCGCGCCGGTCCTGACAAAAGTCGACGTCAAAGTCAGGCATCGACACACGTTCCGGGTTCAGGAAACGCTCGAACAGCAACGAGAAACGCAACGGATCAAGGTCGGTAATCAAAAGCGCATAGGCCACAAGCGACCCCGCACCCGAACCACGGCCCGGCCCGACGGGGATTTCATGATCCTTGGCCCACTGGATGAAGTCGGCGACGATCAGGAAGTAACCCGGGAAGCCCATCTGGTTGATGATGCCAAGTTCGTAATCAAGGCGTTCCCAATAGGGCTTGGCGATTTCTTCCTTTTCCGCATCCGACATTTCGTCGGTAAAGACATATTTTTCGAGACGGCCTTTCAGGCCTTCTTCGGACATATGGCGGAGTTCATCGACCTCAGTGCGGCCTTCGCCGCAATCAAATGGCGGCAGGATCGGGTCGATCTTTTCAACGTGCCAGGAGCAACGCTTCGCGATCAAAAGCGTATTATCGCAGGCCTCGGGAATATCGGCGAACAAGTCGCGCATTTCAGCAGCCGACTTGAACCGATGGTCCGGGGTGAGTTTCCAACGATCTTCCTGACCAACAACAGCCCCCTGCCCGACGCAAATAAACACGTCATGGGCTTCATACATATCGACCGTCGGGAAATAGCAGTTATTGGTCGCAACCAGCGGAACATCATGATCATAGGCCAGCTTGATCAGGCCGGGTTCGACCTGCTCTTCAAGCGGTTCGCCATGGCGCTGCAATTCAATATAAAGGCGATTGCCAAAGATATCCTTGAGGTCTGCCACGCAGCTTTCGGCCTTATCGACCTGCTCTTCACCCAGTAAGCGCGCAAGCGGACCCGTCGGACCGCCGGTCAGGCAGATGATATGGTCGGAGTATTTTCGGATATGTTCGTAAAGTGCCTTGGGCTCGCTTCCGGCCTCGGACGTCATGTGTGCGCGCGAGATGATTTTCAGCAGGTTGAAATAGCCTTCCTTGTTCTGGGCAATCAGAACAAGGCGATCAGGCATCGGTTCGCGGGCGATTTTGCCAACAGCAGGCTTATCACCATAACGCTCCACACCCATCTGCACGCCAAGGATCGGCTGAATGCCGGCACCACTTAGCGCACCGGCGAAATCAAGTGCGCCGAACATGTTGTCGGTATCGGTCATTGCCACGGCCGGTTGGCCGTCAGCAGCGCAGAGTTTTGCCAGCTCCTTGGTCGTGATCGCACCTTCGGCCAGCGAATAGTTGGTGTGTACACGAAGATGGACGAAACCGTTTTCCATCGGAGCCAGACCTCTGAAATATAAGAAAAATGCAGGATCGTCGCGCCCATCACGGGCACGACAAAACCAGCTTAAAGAATTTTGATCGCTTAGGAAAGATCAGCCGGGTCGAGTTCGATCAAATGACCATCTCGCAGGGTGACCACCCGATCCATCTGACGCGCAAGTTCCGGGTTATGGGTCGCAATCAGCGACGCCAGACCGGTTTCGCGCACAAGCGTCATCAACATCCCAAACACCGTATCCGCCGTTTGCGGATCAAGGTTGCCGGTGGGTTCATCGGCAAACAGAACGTCGGGCACATTGGCCAAGGCACGGGCAATCGCGACGCGCTGTTGCTCCCCACCTGACAGGCGCGCCGGACGATGCCCCGCACGGTTTTCAAGCCCCAGACAGCGCAACAATTCCAGCCCGCGTTCTTCGGCCTCTGGCCGTTTCAGGCCATTGATCATTTGCGGCATAACGACATTTTCAAGGGCTGAAAATTCCGGTAGCAGATGATGGTACTGATAAACAAAGCCAATATGGCTGCGACGCATTTCAGTACGCGCAAGATCAGACAAATCCGTGCTGCGCTTGCCACCGATCGAAACCAGCCCGCCATCAGGCTTTTCAAGCAAACCGGCAATCTGAAGCAGGGTTGATTTACCCGCCCCCGACGGCCCGACAAGGGCCACGATTTCACCCTGATGGATTTCCAGATCGACCGATTTCAGGATTTCGAGCTGATCGGGGCCCTGATTGAAGATGCGATCAATCTTTTCAAGGCGCAGCACGACCTTGCGCGCGCGTTGTTGGGCGGTTGTTTTCAACAGATCACTCATAACGCAGGGCCTCCACCGGATCGAGGCGCGATGCCCGCCATGCCGGATAGACCGTGGCAAGGAAGGACAATGTCAGCGACATGATGCAGACCATAACAACCTCGCCGACATCCATGTCAGCAGGCAGCTGCGACAGGAAGTAAATCTCGGCATTGAACAGGTCGGTCCCGGTCAGGCTTTGGATAAACTGACGGATATTCTCGATATTCAGGCAGAACAGAACACCAATGACCAGACCGGAAATCGTCCCCAGCACGCCAATGGAGGCACCGGCCAAGAAGAATACCTTCATGATCGACTGGCGGGTTGCGCCCATGGTGCGCAGGATGGCGATATCACGCCCCTTGTCCTTCACCAGCATCACCATGCCCGAAATGATGTTAAAGGCCGCGACAAGGATGATCAGGGTCAGGATCAGGAACATCACATTGCGTTCGACCTGAAGCGCGTTAAAGAACCCGGCATTGGATTGCTGCCAATTGACCAGACGCAACGGTGAGCTGGAAAGCGTGCCAAGCAGTTCATCCATCGTGTCATCAAGTGCGCCGATATCTTCGAGCATCACTTCAAAATGGGTGATTTTTTCCGGCAGTCGGAAATAGGTCTGTGCAGCTGCCAGCGGCATGAAAATAAAGCCGCTATCATATTCATACATGCCGATATCAAACAGGCCCGCCACGGTGTAACCACGCACACGCGGCACAGAACCAAATGCCGTGACATTCCCCTTTGGCGAAATCAGATTGACCGTATCACCAACACCGACGCCCAGTTTCATGGCCAGACGCGCGCCCATGATCACGGTGTCTTCGCCCTTGAAATCATCAAGAGATCCGAAAACGATATTGTCCGCGATGGTCTGGCGCTTCTTGACATCTTCGGGGCGCATGCCACGCACAATAGCACCGGATGCACGACCGTTTTTCGATGCCATCACCTGCCCTTCGACCACGGGTACGCTCAGCACCACATTGCCGGTTGTCGCGATCTGTTCTTCGATCTTGGCGTAATCGTCAATGCCCCCGTTCCCCTGTGCATAAACAGATATATGCCCGTTCAGCCCGAGAATGCGGCCAAGCAGTTCCGCCCGGAAACCATTCATCACCGACATGACAATGATGAGCGTCGCAACACCCAGCATAATGCCGAGTAGCGAAAAGATGGCGATGACGGAAACAAAGCCTTCCTGCCGACGTGGACGCAGGTAGCGAAAGGCCACCATACGCTCGAACGGACTGAACATGGGCAATCGATCCTTGTGGAAGCGGAACTGGAAACCGGGTTGGATAAAAAAGACTTAGCACCCAAACCGGAAATGGCAACGGGGCAGCATAGGCCGCCCCGTTTAAATACGTTTCAAGATCAACCCTTGATCTGATTAAGAGCCGCTTCAAAGGTGACTTCGGTTTTCTCACCCGATTTACGGTTCTTGAGCTCGACAACACCGTTCTTGAGGCCTTTGGGGCCGATGACGATCTGCCAGGGCAGACCGATCAGGTCCATATCGGCAAATTTGCCACCCGCGCGGATGTCACGGTCATCATAAAGGACCTCGATCCCGGCATTGTTCAGTTGGGCATAGTAATCTTCACAAGCCGCATCACAGGTATCATCACCGGTGCGCAGGTTGATCAGACCAACCTGATACGGTGCGACGGCTTCGGGCCAGATGATGCCGTTTTCGTCGTGGGAAGCTTCGATCAGCGCACCGACAAGACGCGACACACCGATGCCATAAGAGCCCATCTGAACCGGAACTTCGGTGCCATCCGGGCCAAGAACGGTCGCGCCCATTGGTTCGGAATACTTGGTGCCGAAGTGGAAGATATGACCGACTTCGATACCGCGCGTGGTGACAAGATCATCACCAAGTGCGGTAACCGCATCGTCATTGGCGTCATGCATTTCCTCGGTCGCGGCATAGTCTTTCAGCGTGCCCTGCACCCAGTTTTCAAGGCCGGTACGATCATTAAGATCAACGCCCTTGCCGGTCAGGTCCTTATCAAGCCACTTCTTGTCGCAGAAAACTTCGCTTTCGCCGGTGTCAGCCAGAATGATGAACTCATGGCTAAGATCACCACCGATCGGACCGGTATCGGCGACCATCGGGATCGCCTTGACACCCAGACGGGTGAAAGTCCGGCAATAGGCCAGGAAGATCTTGTTATAGGTGTGACGCGCGCTTTCGTAATCGATATCGAAAGAGTACGCGTCTTTCATATAGAACTCGCGACCGCGCATCACGCCAAAGCGCGGGCGGATCTCGTCACGGAATTTCCACTGAATATGATAGAGCAGCTGCGGCAGTTGCTTATAAGAGCGCACATCCTTGCGGAAGATGTCGGTGATCGCTTCTTCGTTGGTCGGACCAAACAGCATCTTGCGGTCATGGCGGTCGGTGATGCGCAGCATCTCGAGGCCGTAATCATCATAACGACCACTTTCCTGCCAAAGCTCGGCCGGCTGGATGGTCGGCATCAGCAGCTCGTTAAAGCCAATCTTGTCCTGTTCTTCGCGAACGATCTGTTCAATCTTTTTAAGAACACGGTGGCCGAGTGGCAGCCAGGAATAGATCCCTGCGGTCAGCTGACGCACCATACCGGCGCGGAGCATCAGACGATGGGACGCAATCTGGGCTTCCGAAGGGGTTTCCTTCAGGGTCGGCAGAAAGAACTGGGAAAGACGCATCAATGCCTCGTGATGATCAGATCTGAATGTTTAGTAACCTTGCCCGGAAAATGCGACAGAGCAGCCCGAAACGCAAGCCGGAACTTGCTTTATATCGTCTATAGCCGATTAGGCGGCAAAGATGGCAAAACTACGATAGCGAACAACACCCCCAAAGGGCGTTCAGCGAAAGCCCGCCTTGCGGCACGCCTCGATCAATTCTGCACTGTTGGCTGCATCGCCAAGCGGCTGGTCGTCGAAATAGACCTGTCCGTTGCGGTAGGTGATTTTGCCAATGCTTTGTTCGCCGCTGACGCCATTGGGCACCGCAATCCCGGAATACTCAAAGAAATCGATGGAAACCGGGAACTCGATTTCCTTGGGCAATGACTTCAAGATGTTGCTGCCGCCATTCAAATCAGCCGGAGCGACATTGTTGCCACGGACATCCACACCCGGTTTGTAGGCGACGTCATCATCGGCAACATGGCGCACCAGTTCCTTGCAGGCTGAACGCGACACCGTGATTGTCGGTGTCGTTGGCTCGGTCGATGCTGCAGCATCACCTGCAACAGCATTATCAGTTTCTTCGTTGCCAGAAGAGAACGGGGATTCGTCCTGGGCCAGCACAGCGGTCATCGGAAACGCCAGCAACATCACGACAGGAATAGCTGCCAATAGTCTGATTTTATGATCAAATCCGACGCTAGCAATAGACTGGACCCATGGAAAATTGATCATGTTTTAGCTTCGCCCTATCTGTGTGCAGTGCAGCAACGATTCATTTGTGAAGTTTGGTCAAAACATCTTGCATAAAAATGAAACATGTGGCTTTTTAGTCCTCCGCTAACGGCGCAAGATCGTTGCGGATGGCGTATCGCAGCCGCTCATAAAATTGCGGGAGGCTTTGTTGCCAATAAGCATACAAGAAGCTGGCGCGACGTCGAAACAAAACCTGTGCTACGTGCCCAGGTCTTGAGGAGGAAGTATAAAAAGATTACGGGAAAACAGCTATAAAAATAGCGTCTTAGCAAGATCCTTGTGATCTTGCTTTTTTTTTGCCCTCGCCTGCGAGCCATGACTTTTCTGCAAGGCTGAACGACAAAACCCCGCAGCAATTTGTGCGGGGTTTCATATTTTGTGGCCTGTCGGAAATCGACTTATTTCGGCGGGCGCACTTCGATCATGCCGCTGGTAATCACAAACCATGCGACCACCCAAAGAATGGCCGAGATCAGGCTGGTGGCGAGGATCTTTTTCCACATATGCGGTTTTTCCGGCGCACCACTGTCATGGCCGGGCTCAACATTTTCGACCCGTTTTACGCCGACAGGCAGGACCATAAACAGCACCAGCCACCAGATAACGATGTAAACAAGTATTCCGGAAAACCAGTTCATGGATGTCTCTTTGGGTTGGGGTCAAATTATTTGGTCAGCAGACGATAAAAACGCCCGACCCTTTTTGCAAGGCCGGACGCTGTGAGATGGGTCTCGTCAAAGCCGATACGAGATCAAACTTGTTCGAGTTCAACAAGCGTACCGTTGAAGTCCTTGGGATGAAGGAACAAGACCGGTTTGCCATGGGCGCCAATCTTTGGTTCGCCATCCCCCAGCACACGGGCGCCACTTGCCTGCAGCTTGTCCCGTGCAGCCAGAATATCATCGACTTCATAGCAAACATGATGAATGCCGCCCGACGCATTCTTTTCAAGGAATCCCTTGATCGGAGAGTTTTCACCGAGCGGATAGAGTAGTTCGATCTTGGTGTTGGGCAGTTCGACAAAAACAACCGTCACGCCGTGATCAGGTTCGTCTTGCGGCTCCGAGACTTTTGCCCCCAGAACATCGCGATATTGCGCAATCCCGGCCTCAAGGTCCGGTACAGCAATCGCAACGTGGTTCAGCCGTCCAATCATGGTGTTCTCCTAACGTCTTTAATCTGCCCGATTGACGCCAATCTAGGGTCTGAAGCCGGTTGGAGACAACTGCGCTTTTGGTCGAATGCGCCGGTGTATCACCGATTACCCGTTCTCGTTTACGCGCACCAGATGCACCTCGATCAGCGGACGTTTGCCCATCCGTTGGCGCACCGGACGCCGGAGCGCCTGACGCACAGCAAGAATCACCGCGGAATCATCAAGAACTTCTTCGTCATTGAGCTGATCAATGCGATTGCCGATTTCGGCCGCAAAGTGATCCAGACGGGTTTCTTCGCCGGGCTCGTCAAACAGGCTGGGGGCTGTGATCATCGGATCGTTGACCATCTCACCAAATTGGTTGAGCACAACGGTCACAAACATCACGCCATTCCAGACAATGCGATTGCGGTTGCGGAAGGTATCCGCATCGCGTTTGAGCAACCGACCGCCATCAAGGGCCAGAACACCGGCCTCAGCCACACCAATGACGTGGGCATCACCCGGTGCCAAACGAATGACCGTGCCATCATGCGGGATCACCTGTTCAGGGATCTGGCATTCCGCACCAAGGGCAGCCTGTTCGCACAGATGACGGGTTTCGCCATGCACCGGGACCAGGATCTTCGGACGGGTCAGCTGATACATGCGCGTCAAATCCTCGCGGCCGGGATGGCCCGATACATGGATCGGTTCATCGCGCGCAGTTATGACCTTGACGCCACGACGGATCAGCATGTTCTGGATATAGCCGATGGACTTTTCATTGCCCGGAATTTCACGCGCCGAAAACACAACCGTATCGCCCGGATCGAGTTGCACGGTTGGATGATCGCCCTTGGCAATGCGCGA
>NZ_DBGS01000016.1:0-19802 GCF_002295455.1 Thalassospira sp. UBA848
GCCAGAAGCGATGCGGCGCAATCATCATGGCCGCACAACACTTCATGCAGGCCAGTCGTGGCAAGGCCGCCGATGCTGATATGATCGCGCAGGAATGTGCCACCAAAGGCACGCGCAATCACCCCGTCTGCCCGATCTGGCCCACCGGACAGACAGGAAACCTGAACCTTCCATTGCTGCTCGGCGCGGGCCAAAGCCGCGCGGGCCTGATGAATGCGTCTGTCTGACATGCTTGATTGTTCCTGTTTTGTTCTTTTTATGTGGTCAAAGCGGAACAGGAGTCAAGGCGTATCAAAGGGACTTCATTCAGATGTAGGGATATGTGGTTGAGGCAAAAGAAAACCTTCTGCCCTGAGGCAGAAGGTCGGAGAGGCTTTAATCTTTCACAGATGCATCGTGTCATGAGTTCCACAAGGTTTCTTAGGCCTTGCGCTCAGAGTTTATTGCCTTTCTGGAAAGCACCGAGAGGATAGAGTTTTCCGCCATCATCAACCGAGACGATCGTGCCGTCCGATTTTTTGTACATGGTGTAACATTCTGGATTGCCGCTATTCCATGCGGCGACGGTAAAGCACATCTGGTCATCTTCATTGACCATCCATGTGCCGTCTCCACCCTCGCCACTGTTCATTTTCCAAAGATACGTGCCATCAGGCGCATAATAGGACATGCCATTACCGCTAGCCCAGGCACGGGTGGTGTCATCAAGGGTAGAATGGATTTCCCAGCCGGTAAGTTTGGCTGCACCGTCCTCTGCCAGCATTTCAGTTGTCGTTTGGCAGGCAGCAAGAGATACCATCGCAGCCACACCAACAAACAGTTTGGATAATTTACCGATCATGGTCTTCCTCTATGTATGGTTTGCATCGCACAGCGGAGAGAAAGCCGGTGGCACCTTCGAAGTCGAAGATCATAAAACATCCCGTAAATCGCACGGGGAGTTTTAGTGAAAAGTCTTTCCTTCCCTGTCCCCCATCAGGATTGGTCCACCCTGGATGGATAATAAACCCTAAATTGATATATGTCGGTTGTCATACCCCGTACGGGGTATGAATTTCTGCGACGCCGATGAAATCAGGTGTCAGTTATGATCGGCAAATGGGCACTTAGCGCACGTCGAACCAGATCTGTTCGGGTTTGCGAGCCGGTCTTGTGCAAAATGGTCTTGATTTGTGTGCTGACCGTTGCCGGACTTGTTCCGCGTATTTCGGCAATTTCATCTGTTTTCGCGCCGTGAACCAACAATTCGGCAATGCTCATCTCGGTGGGGGTAAGTCCATAGACGGTTCCAAAAGCTTCTATGCGGATAACCGGATGATAAGCAGGATCATAGATTTTGACCAAGGCACCGGAAAAGAAACTGCCAGCCAATTCCATGTCCGTGTCACGCAAGGGCGAAACTTCGATACAAAACGGATCGTCACGCGTTAGCCGTTGAGCATTAAAGATGCTTTCGGTTTGGTTGTTATCGCCAATTGCCGAGGCACAGGCACCGCGAATGGCGCCAAGAAGTCTTGTTTGGGCATCGCTGTCAGAAAGGCGAATGCGTCCCTGTTGATCACGTTGCACGCCATTTTGCTGTGAGATAATCACTTCAGCAGAATCATTGGCGATCACGACGTGTCCCTGTTGATCAACAACAAAAACCGGCACTGCATATCGGTCAAGTACCTTTAGAACCGCGTGAAACTGGGACTTGAGCTGTTTGAATATATTGGCGAGTTTGACAGCCTGACTCATGAAGGGCAAATAGGCTGCAAAAGTTTGTCTTTGTGCTTCCGTGGCTTGTGGTTTGCCAATCGCAAATTGCAAGGTAAAGGTATTGAACCAGCTTCGATCTTCGTTGATGCGCGCGACAATTCTGTGATCAATGCCCATCATATCGCGCAGACCAACAAAATCTGGACGGTCGCGCAAGTTTGGCTCGTTCGGCCAAAGGTCGTGCTCAGTTAAAATGGCAAAACGATCACTGTCTCGGATGACGGGAATGCCGTCAGATTCATAGTTGGAAAATTTCGTGTTATAGGCATGGGACACTTCTGGCGTAAAAAGTGAGCTTCCCCATACCCCCTGAAACTTGTTGTCCCCCGCCATGTTTACGGAGACAACGGCACCTGAACGTGCCCCGCAATTGGTTGCAACCCGGTCCAGGAGTGATACCCAGCGACTCTCATCAATTGCTGCATCAAATAGCTCAGATGCAAGTTTACTATCAAACGTCATTCAACGATCCCCCGTTCGTATCGTTTGATCAATTATGTCTTATATAGGATGCATATTGGCGGATTTCAGGGGGTGTCGTGTATCTGCGGCGGGTCAAAAAAAACTCCGGCAAAGTGCCGGAGTTTAAATAATGTCGGGCCGCAATATGTGAACGCAGATCAGATTTCCGGGAACCACGCACCCAGAACACCGAATTCTTCAAGCTTGGAGACGATGATCTCTGCGGCTTCTTCGGCGCTTTGGTCTGCGGTGCTGACCACGATTTCGGCATTTTCGGGCCGCTCATAGGGGCTGTCGATCCCGGTGAAGTTTGCGATCTCGCCCGCACGGGCTTTTTTATAAAGGCCCTTCACATCGCGCTGTTCGCAGACTTCAAGCGGGGTGTCGATGAAGACTTCGATGAACTCGCCATCTTCGACAAGGCTGCGCGCCAACTGGCGTTCGCTTTTGAACGGCGAGATGAAGGACACCAGCGTGATCACGCCCGCATCGACAAACAGCTTGGCGGTTTCACCAACACGGCGGATGTTTTCCACCCGGTCCGCATCGGTAAAGCCAAGATCCTTGTTCAGGCCATGACGCACATTGTCACCATCAAGGGTGTAGGTGTGCTTGCCAAGGGCATGGAGCTTTTTCTCAACCAGGTTGGCAACGGTCGATTTGCCCGCACCTGACAGGCCGGTAAACCACAGAATGGCCGATTTCTGGCCTTTCTGATAGGCACGCGCCCCCTTGTTGATGTCCATTTCCTGCCATTTGATGTTGGTCGCACGACGCAGGGAATGGTTGACCATGCCCGCGCCAACAGTGGCGTTGGTATAGCGGTCAATGATGATGAAGCGGCCCGAATGACGGTTTTCGTCATAGGGATCAAATGCCAAGGCCTTGTCGGCCGAAATGTTGGCAATGCCAACTTCGTTGAGTTCAAGCGTTTTGCCCGGTTCATGTTCAAGCGTGTTGACATTGACCTTGTATTTCAGTGCGCTGATCTGCGCATTGGCAACCTGTGCGCCCATCTTGATCAGATAGGGGCGGCCAGGCAGAAGGTGATCTTCGTGCATCCAGATGATGCGGGCTTCGAACTGATCAGCGAAATCGGGTTTGGCTTTTTCTTCGGCGATCACATCGCCGCGCGAAATGTCGATTTCATCTTCAAGGGTCAGGGTGATCGCCTGACCGGCAATGGCAACATCCAGGTTGCCGTCAAAGGTAACGATCTCCTTGACCTTGCTGGTCTGGCCCGATGCGGTCACAACAATCTCGTCACCCGGTTTGACGCGGCCAGATGAAATGGTGCCCGAAAAGCCCCGGAAATCAAGGTTCGGACGGTTCACCCATTGAACGGGAAGTCTGAACGGCTTTTCAATCGCGTCCTGTTCGACCTGTACATCTTCCAGATGGGCCAGAAGCGTCGGGCCGGAATACCAGGGCGTATTCGCGCTCGGTTCGATCATGTTGTCGCCACGCAGGGCTGAAAGCGGGATCGCCGTGATCGAGCTATACTTCAACTGTTTGGCGAATTCCTGATACTCGGCAACGATCTGATCAAACTTGGATTGATCATAGTCGATCAGGTCCATCTTGTTGACCGCCAGCACCACATGCTTGATGCCCAGCAATGAGGTAATGAAGCTGTGGCGGCGGGTCTGGGTCAGAATGCCTTTGCGCGCGTCAATCAGGATGACGGCAACATCAGCAGTCGAGGCACCGGTCGCCATGTTGCGGGTATATTGTTCGTGGCCGGGGGTATCGGCGACGATGAATTTCCGCTTGTCGGTCGAGAAGAAGCGATAGGCAACATCAATGGTGATGCCCTGTTCGCGTTCAGCCTGCAGGCCATCGAGCAGCAAGGCAAAATCAATCTCGCCACCCTGGGTGCCAACCTTGCGACTATCTGATTCAAGGGCGGCCAGCTGGTCTTCAAAGATCAGTTTGGAATCCCAAAGCAGACGTCCGATCAGGGTCGATTTACCATCATCCACGCTGCCGCAGGTGATGAAACGCAGAAGGCTTTTTTCTTCCTGAGCCTTGAGGTAGCCGAGAATATCATCGGCGATCAAATCAGACTTGTGTGACATCAGAAATAGCCTTCCTGCTTCTTCTTCTCCATCGACCCGGCCTGGTCGTGGTCAATCATGCGGCCCTGACGTTCGCTTGAACGGGTCAGAAGCATTTCCTGAATAATCTCGGGCAGGGTGGCGGCCTCGGACTCAACCGCCCCTGTGAGCGGATAGCAGCCAAGGGTCCTGAACCGCACCGATTTCATTTCAGGCGTCTCACCGGGATTGAGCGGCATGCGGTCGTCATCGACCATGATCAGCATGCCGTCGCGTTCGACCACCGGGCGTTTGGCGGAATAATACAGCGGCACAATCGGGATCTGCTCGAGATAGATGTATTGCCAGATATCAAGCTCGGTCCAGTTCGAGATCGGGAAAGCACGGATGCTTTCGCCCTTGTTGATCCGGGCGTTATAGATATCCCACAGTTCCGGACGCTGGTTTTTCGGGTCCCAGCGGTGGGTCTCTGTGCGGAAGGAAAACACGCGTTCCTTGGCACGTGCCTTTTCCTCGTCACGGCGTGCACCGCCAAAGGCGGCATCGAACTTGTATTTGTTCAGCGCCTGTTTAAGCGATTCCGTCTTCATGACATCGGTATGCAGGCTGGAGCCATGGGTGAACGGGCCAATGCCGCGTTCCACACCGTCCTGATTGATATGGACAATCAGATCAAAGCCGTATTCAGCCGCCATCCGGTCGCGAAATTCGATCATTTCGCGGAATTTCCAGGTGGTGTCGACATGCATCAACGGGAAGGGGGGCGGGGCCGGGTAAAATGCCTTGCGCGCCAGATGCAGCAAAACTGATGAATCCTTGCCGATGGAATAAAGCATCACCGGCCGTTCAAACGATGCCGCCACCTCGCGGATGATGTGGATGCTCTCTGCCTCGAGCTGGCGGAGATGAGTCAGGTTGGGCTGCATTCTCTTTCCTGCCGATCAATCATAACTATGGCAATTAACACAATATTTTGTGTTTATAAAAGTATTTCACTTGCCTTTGATGGGTAATATGGAATGCCCCGCAACGCAAGTGTGATTTCCATTTTTACACAAAATTTTGTAGTCGAATAATTATCAACACTGATAATTGTGTTTAATTTGAAAAGTGCGGCACGGCAAGTTTATTTGCGCCCGCGGACTCTGTCTGTGCGACGAGTTTGGCAATGTCACGCCCCAAAGTTGCGCGGCAGGCATGCAGGATTGCGGCTTTTGGAACCAGTGTAATCGACGCAGGGTGGCGTCAGACTTTTTGCCCTGATTTCAAAAGGATGCTTCGCGGTGCGATTTGACTTCCGTAAGCCTACCTCTCTGTTTTTCACATCCATGTTTGCCGCAAGGCTTGCCGATCAGTTTCTTTTGTTTGTTGTGCCGCTGGTGGTCTACCAGACCACGCAAAGTGTTTCGCTCTCGGGCCTGGCTTATGCCGCCGAAACATTGCCGCGCGTATTGTTCTATCCCGTTTGCGGGGTTCTTTCAGATCGCTATTCGCCACTTCGGCTGATGCAGCTCAGCCAGATCGGGCGTGCTGTGATCTGTGTGCTGGGGCTGATTGGATTTGCCTTGTTTGACGGGCTTGGCTGGGTTGTGGGTATTTCTGCCATTTGCGGTCTTCTGACCACGCAGGGCTTCATGGCGCGCGAAGTGTTATTGCCGCAGATCTTTGCCCGTGCGCGGTTTGAGAAAATCCAGTCGGTTTCGCAAAGTGTCAATCAAGCGAGCATCGTTCTGGGTCCACTTCTTGCCGCCACCCTGTTTGCGATCAGCAACTGGCAAACCGTTGTCGTTGTCGCGGCTGTTCTGTTCGCAATTGCCGAACTATCGATGATGATCTGGCGCCATTTTAATCAAACACCGATTGCGGCAACGGATGAAAACCCGTCCTGGATCGCACCTTTTAAAACAGCGTTTTCACATCTGATTTCGTTGCCGGGGCTGAAGCGTGTGATCGCGCTGACCGCAAGCGTGAACCTTGTTTTTGGCATTACGCTTGCGACGTCGGCGGCCATGGTCACCGGGCTTCATGGCCAAAGCGAAGAACATTACGCCCTTTTGCAAACTGTCGGTGCGGCATTCACCATCATTGTATTGATGCTGGTTGGGGCGAGCCGCCTTTCGGTGGGGCGTATCGGGCTTATATCATTTGCCGGTGTCTTCCTTGGTGGCGTGCTGACGGCGATCAGTCCGGGTTACTGGCTTTATATGGTTGGCTTTGCTGTGGTGCTCGGATTTGACGGGATGTTTAACATCTATATCCGCACCGTCCGGCAAAAGATCATCCCGGCGCGCGATTATGGCAAGACGACTGGTGTGATCATTCTATTTAACAACATGACACAGCCAATCGCGGGGCTGCTTGTCGGGCTTACCGGCAGCTTGGCGCAGACCAGTTGGCTTATTCTTGTGCTCAGCCTTGTGATGCTGGTTTCGGGTCTTGTTTTGTCATTGCCGCGCTTTAACGTGCGCGCGGCTGAGTAGCATCAACACCAGATCTTACAAGGTCACGCATCCGAACAGCGGTGGAAGTTTTTCTTCTGCCGCTGTTCTGCCATGCGCAAACATCAGTGGTTGCTACTTTTGGCTTTATTTCGCATTCCGGCATTATGCTTGATTGGCGAATTTTTGGTAATTTTATTTCAAATTTTATGTTGGTATTGAAAAGAACTTGATTTTAGGGGGCGGGAAGCTCCATTTAAAGGACATGAATACTGACCTAATTGGAAGTTTGAAATGTCTGTAAGCTGGAATGACCTGATTGCGCGGGATGCGCGGGTGCTGGTGGCCTCGGAAATTCGTGATCTGTTGAAAGTGGCCGAGCGCCCGGAAGTGATTTCCTTTGCTGGTGGTGTGCCCGATCCCGATCTGTTTCCGGTCGATACATTCAGCGAGATTTATGGCGCGATGATGCAGGACGGCACGCAGGCGCGCCGCAGTCTGCAATATTCCGTTAGCGAGGGTCTGCCGGCCTTGCGCCAGTGGATTGTTGATGATCTGGCCGAACAGGGTGCTGCGCGCACGATTGATAATGTCCTGATCACCAATGGTGCACAACAGGGACTTGATATCCTGGCCCGCCTGCTGCTCGAAGAAGGGCGCGACCTGATTGTTGAAAAGCCAAGCTATCTTGGCGCGATGCAGGCCTTTTCAACCCGGTTGCCAAACTATGTCGGTGTCGATGCCGAAGAAGACGGCCCGGTGTTAAGTCAGCTGGAAGATGCCTTTGCCAATGGGGCACGTGTGGCCTATGTCGCCCCGGATTTCCAAAACCCGACCGGCCGGTCGTGGTCAGTTGCGCGGCGCAAGGCCGTTCTGGAACTGGCGCGCCGTTATGGTGCGGTGCTGCTTGAAGATGCGGCCTATAGCAAGTTGTCCTATAACGGGGCCGAAAGCCTGCCGTCACTGCTAAGCCTTGATGAACAGGGCAGCGACCCGGCGTCAGGCAATGTCATTCAGCTCGGCACATTTTCCAAAACGCTCGCGCCAGCCCTTCGCATCGGTTGGGTCTGTGCGCCGCGTCCGGTCATCGACAAACTGGTTTTGATGATGCAGGCCGGAAACCTGCATGTTTCCACAGTTAATCAGGAAGCCGCCCTGCGTGCTGCCAAGAAACTGTTCCCGGGACATCTTGAAAAACTGCGTGCGTCCTACCGCACAAAGCGTGATGGCATGCTGCAAACCCTGGCTGAAACCATGCCGGGTGATGTGTCCTGGACGAAGCCGGAAGGCGGCATGTTTGTCTGGTTGACCCTGCCCGAACACATCAATGCACGTCAGCTTCTTGAAGAGGCGCTTGAGGATGTTCACGTTGCCTTTGTGCCGGGGCAGGCTTTCTTTACCGATGGCAGTGGCAAGAATACAGCACGGCTCAGCTTCTCGACCGAGAAGGTGGACCGGATCAGGGACGGCATCACGCGTCTGGCCGATCTGATCAAGCGCAAGGATAATCAGTAAAAAAAGAACCCGGCAGCGGGTGGGGAATGCTGCCGGGTAAAGACCTGCTGTCGGGGGTATGAAGCAGGTCACGGGAGTTTGCATGGGTCAGGTCAGAGGTCAGGGTATGTGCATGGTCATGCCTGCCCCATCAGGGCGCGCAGCAGCAAGGATGCTGCGCCAAGGACGACAACCCCGCCGACATAAAGGCCGACAAACCATAGCCATCTGCGGGCTTTGCGGGAATTAAACACGGTCATCAGTGATACCCCTCATCCCCGGTCTTGCCGCGAAATACCCAATAGGCATAGGCGGTGTAAGCCAGAATGATCGGCAGCAGAACCACAGCCCCCACCAGCATGAAGGCAAGGCTGTTTTCCGGCGCGGCTGCATCGCGGAAGGTGATCATGGGTGGCACGATATTGGGATAAAGCGTGATCCCGAAGCCGACGTAACTGAGGAAAAAAATGCCAAGCGTGATGCCAAACACGGTTTTTTCACGCTTCTTGACGGCATGCCACAGCCAATAGAGCAACCCGACCGTCACAAGCGGGATCGGGGTGAGGTAAAGCATGTTTGGCAGTTCAAACCAGCGCTGGGCGTAGGCCGGGTTAACATAGGTCGTCATCAGCGACACCACGCCAAGATTGGCCGCCATCCAGATCACGGCTGGTTTGGCGAGCTTTCGCAGGTTGCCCTGAAAATCGCCTTCCATCTTCATGATCAGCCAGCCAGTACCGAGCAGGGCATAGCCCACCACAACCGCGGTTGCGCAGAACACCGAAAACGGGCTCAACCAATCAAACGCACCGCCAACAAAACGGCCGTTTTCAACGGCAATGCCTTCGATAAAGCCGCCCAGCATCGCGCCTTGCATCGCGGCTGCGATGATTGATCCGGCGGAAAAGGCAAAGTCCCAGTGTTTCTGGTGGTTCTTGCTTTTGAACCGGAACTCAAACGCCACACCACGGAAAACAAGCGCCAGCAGCATGGTAAAGACCGGAATATAAAACGCTGTCATCAGCAACGAATAGGCCTGCGGGAAGGCGGCATAGAGCCCACCCCCGCCCAGGATCAGCCAGGTTTCATTGCCATCCCACACCGGGGCGACGGTATTCATCATCCGGCCGCGATTTTTCGGGTTCTTGATGAACGGGAACAGGATGCCGATTCCAAGGTCAAAGCCATCCAGTGTGACATAGGCAAAGACGGCAACAGCAATCAGCAGAACCCAGATCAGTTGATAATCCATGATCATTCTCCTGCCACGGGCGGATGTGCGGCTGTTGATTGGCGACCACCGGCCCGCAAGATTTCGGTTTCTTCAGGGATGTGGGCGCTACGCGGGTCCTTGACCATGGCACGCAGGATATAGGCCGTGCCGACCCCGAACACGATGGCATAAACCACCACAAAGGCGATCAGCGATCCGGCAATGGCGGTCGGGGCGACGGGTGAGCCGGCCTCGGATGTGCGCATCAGGCCATAAACCACCCAGGGCTGGCGCCCGACTTCGGTGGTAAACCAGCCGGCCAGAATCGCAACAAAGCCACTTGGCCCCATCAAAAGGGCAAAGCGATGCAAATAGCCACAGCTATAAAGCTTCTTGCGCACCCGCGCGATGACGCTGGCAATACCCAGAAGTGCGATCAAAACACCCAGACCGACCATGATGCGGAACGTCCAGAACACAATTGCCGCATTCGGGCGATCTTCAGGGGCGAAGTCCTTAAGCCCGGTGATCTTGCCATCCCATTCATGGGTCAGGATCATCGAACCCAGTTTTGGGATTTCGAGTGCGTATTTGGTTTCCTCTTTTTCCATGTCGGGTATGCCAAACAGGATCAGGGGGGCACCTTCATACGTTTCGAAATGCCCTTCCATCGCGGCCACTTTGGCGGGCTGATGTTCAAGGGTATTAAGCCCGTGCAAATCGCCGGCAAAGATCTGGATCGGGCCAAGGATGGCCGCCATCCACATTGCCATGGAAAACATGATTTTCGCCGCCCGGTTTTCGCGATCACGCATCAGATGCCATGCGCCAACCGCCCCAACCACAAGGGCGGTGGTGAGGTAAGCCGCCAGCACCATATGAACCAGACGATACGGGAAGCTTGGATTGAAAATCGCATCGATCCAGCTGGAAACAACCGCCCGGCCATTTTCGATCACATAGCCGTCCGGTGTCTGCATCCAGCTGTTGGCCGACAAAATCCAGAAGGCGGAGAAAAGCGTTCCGATCGCAACCATGGTGGTAGCGGTAAAGTGGAGCTTCGGCCCGACACGGTTCAAGCCAAACAGCATGATGCCAAGGAAACCGGCCTCAAGGAAGAAGGCGCTCAGCACCTCATAGGCCAGAAGCGGGCCGATCACACCGCCGGTAAATTCGGAAAACGGTCCCCAGTTCGTGCCGAACTGATAGGACATGACAATCCCGGATACGACGCCCATGCCAAAGGCGAGGGCAAAGATCTTCATCCAGAATTTGTAAAGCGAAAGATAAGTCTCGTCCCTGGTGCGCAGCCACAGGGCTTCGAGCACAAACAGGAAACTCGCCAGTCCGATGGTAAAGGACGGGAAGATAATGTGGAACGAGACGGTAAAGGCAAACTGTATGCGCGCCAATAATTCTGCATCAAGCATTGGCAGGGTCCTCTAAGGTGGCGAAGCCTCTGGACAACTCTGCATCTTCCGCGACCGGAAGTGCCCTTTGACGGATGCATGTGTCGTTGGTGGGTGGCGCATGCACAGGTTGCCCTGTCAGACCGACCATTAGAACCGGTACCAAAATGCTGCATTGCGAATGCGCAATTTACACTTGGAATATTTTTAAATTAGATTGTTTTGATTTAGTCGCGCCCGTCCGAAAGGCAAAGCTTTTCCAGCGCCAGCGAACTTTGTGTTTGCTGGCGTTCCTTGTGGCGGAGCACCATAAATTTTCGCGGCGGGATCGGGAAGTTGGCACGTGCAATGCGGCCTTGCGCGATGAGCGAGCCGACAGCGAACTGTGAAACGGCGGTGGCGGCGATGCCGTTTTCAACCGCGGTAATGACGGCTTCGTTGCTGGGCAGGACAAGTGCGGTGCGCAGGCGCGCGGGATCAACGCCCAGATCGCGCAAGGCGGTTTCAAATTCCGATCGTGTGCCGGAGCCTGCTTCGCGCAGGATCCAGTTGGTCTGGGTGACAAGCGCCTGCGGGCTCAGCGCCCGGCCATTGGCCCACGGGTGTTTGGGTGACACAACGATCACGAGGGCGTCTTCGGCGACTTCGCGTTTGGCCAATGCCGGTTCATCAATATCGCCTTCGATAAAGCCGATATCGGCCGCCCCGCCGCGTACCGCATCGGACACGGTTTTGGTGTTGCCAATCGTCAGGCGGATTTCGATGCCGGGATACTGGTCATGGAATTTCATCAGGAAGGGTGGCAACCAGTAACTGGCAATCGTCTGACTGGCATAAACATTAAGCTCCCCGCGCTGCATGCCGCCCAGTTCAGCCAGCGTCAGTTCAGCGGCGCGTGCACGCGCCAGCGTTGATTTGGCTTCATCAAGGAACAGCCGCCCGGTCTGCGTCAGCTCGATCCGCCGTCCCACCCGGTTAAACAGCGCCACACCATAAAAGCCTTCAAGGTTCTTGATCGCGGAGCTGACGGCCGATGGCGTCAGGCCAATTGCCTCGGCCGCGCGGGTCAGGTGTTCGCGTTCGGCAACTGCGACAAAGATCTGTAGCTGTTCAAGTGTCATCATGGCGTTGGCGCTTTGCTGTTTGTAATGGCGTCTTTCCCGCGGCGGCGGGAAACTTTTGAACGAGAGGTTCCAGATTCCGGCTCGGCGCGATGCGCCGTCCGGAATGACGGAGGGGTGTTCTGATAAGCCACACCTTAACTGTTCAATTTAATCGAATGAAATATGAATTTTTATTCGATGGAAGTAAATGGTTAGGCGTGAGATTTTCTGCCTGTGATCAAAACACAGGAAAACCATGTTTTTTAACGCCCACCTCAAACCGATCCTGCCCGGACTTGCTGTGACCCTTTTGGTCGCACTTGCCGCCAAGCTGGCCGAGCATGCCGAGCGTATGTTGTTCGGGCGTGGCTGGGTGGAAAGTCTGGTTTTTGCCATTCTGATCGGCGTGGTGGTGCGGTCTTTGTTCGGGTTGGCGCCGCGTTATTTTGCCGGGGTTCGGTTTTGCGCCAAGACGGTGCTTGAAATCGCCATTGTGTTGCTGGGGGCGTCGATCAGCGCGCAGGCTATCGGGTCGGCCGGGGGCGGGCTGGTCGCGGCCATCATCGCGGTGGTCTGTATCAGCCTGTTTGTCAGCTATCACATCGGGCGCGCGCTGGGTCTTTCCAACCATCTTTCGATGCTGGTGGCGTGCGGCAATTCGATCTGTGGCAATTCGGCAATTGCAGCAACCGCGCCGGTGATTGAAGCGCAATCAGATGATGTGGCGGCCTCGATCTCGTTCACGGCGGTTTTGGGTGTGCTGTTTGTTTTTGTCCTGCCGATGCTTCATGCCGGGCTTGGATTATCGGCAACCCAATATGGTATTTTTTCCGGCCTTACCGTTTATGCCGTGCCACAGGTTCTGGCAGCAACCGCCCCGGCCGGCACCCTTGCGGTGCAGGTTGGTACACTGGTCAAGCTGATCCGGGTTTTGATGCTGGGGCCGGTGATCTTTGGTCTGGCTGTGATTGGCGGGCGGGCGCGCGAGACGAAGCTTCCGATTGCGCAAGTTGTGCCATGGTTCATCATCGGCTTTATCGCCATGATGGCGGCCTGTTCGTTCGATCTGATCCCGGATGTTGCGCGCGCGCCGATCAAGACGACTTCGTCATTCCTGACCATCCTTGCCATGGCGGCACTTGGGTTAAGTGTCGATATCCGCAATGTCCTGCATGTCGGCGGGCGGGTGGTGATTGCAGCGCTGTTGTCGCTGACCTTTCTATGTGCGTTATCCGGCGTTGTTCTGGTGGTGCTTGCCCAAGGGAACTAAGCGAACCACGGGAACAAAAAAGCCTGCTGCCAGAATGGGGGGCAGCAGGCAGGTGGAAGAAGCCTTGCATTGTGGGAAATGAGACGGCCTCTTCGCGCGTTTCGCTGGGGGGAGGAAAGCACCGTGGGAGACGGTGCAGGTAAACGAAACGCAAAGGGGTGGGGTACGATCCCGTCTTGCTTTGGTTGTTGGTTATTTTCTTACGCGATGGGGTGTGTCTCCTCGAATGCTTCAAGGGATTTCCATTCATCGTCGCTAAAGATGCGTGATCGGGTCAGAAAGCGTTTGCCTTCTGGTCCTTCAAGCGAAAACATGCCGCCGCGCCCATCGACCACATCAATGATCAGTTGGGTATGGCGCCAATATTCGAACTGTGCGCGCCCGATATAGAACGGACTACCTTCAATCTCGCCGAGCAGCACATCCTGATCACCGGTTTTGAACTCTCCATCCGGAAAGCACATCGGCGCACTGCCATCGCAGCAGCCCCCGGACTGATGAAACATCACCGGCCCGTGGATATCTTTTAGCTTCCTGATCAGTTCAATTGCGGCATCTGTCGCAACCACCCTGGCAGGCGCGTTTTCTGATCCAGTCAATGTCACCTCCTTCTTTGCAAAAGGCGACCGGACGCAAGGTTGGCCTCGCGTCCGGTTGTGAAAATCATTGGATCAGAAGAAGCCCATCGGTTTCGGATCATAGGAAACCAGAAGGTTCTTCGTCTGCTGATAGTGGTTGAGCATCATCTTGTGGTTTTCACGCCCGATGCCCGATTGCTTGTAGCCGCCAAAGGCCGCATGCGCCGGATAGAGGTGATAGCAGTTGGTCCAGACACGACCAGCCTTGATTTCGCGGCCAAAGCGATAGGACCGGTTGGCATCACGCGTCCAGACACCAGCCCCAAGGCCATACAGCGTGTCATTGGCGATATGAAGGGCCTCGGCATCGTCCTTGAACGTGGTGGCCGATACGACCGGGCCAAAGATTTCCTCCTGGAAAATCCGCATGCGGTTGTGACCCTTGAATATGGTCGGCTGGATATAGAAACCATCGGAAAGGTCACCGCCCAGATCAGCCTTGTCACCGCCACACAGGACTTCGGCGCCTTCCTGTTTGCCGATATCCAGATAGGACATGATTTTTTCCATCTGCTCGGTCGAGGCCTGCGCACCCATCATGGTGTCGGTATCAAGCGGGTTGCCCTGTTTGATGCTGGCAACGCGCGACAGAACACCATCCATGAACTTGTCATAGATGCTTTCCTGAATGATCGCGCGCGACGGGCAGGTGCAAACCTCACCCTGGTTCAGGGCAAACATCGCCATGCCTTCGGCGGCTTTCTGACGGAAATCATCATCAGCGGCCATGATGTCTTCAAAGAAGATGTTCGGTGATTTGCCGCCAAGCTCCAAGGTGACCGGAATGATGTTTTCCGATGCATACTGCATGATCAGGCGGCCCGTGGTGGTTTCACCGGTAAAGGCGACCTTCGCAACACGGTTGCTTTGTGCCAGCGGCTTGCCGGCTTCCACACCAAAGCCCTGCACAACGTTGACGACGCCTGCCGGGATCAGATCGGAAATCAGTTCCAGCAGAACACAGATCGATGCCGGGGTCTGTTCGGCCGGTTTCAGAACGATGCAGTTGCCTGCAGCAAGGGCCGGGGCCAGTTTCCAGACCGCCATCAGGATCGGGAAATTCCATGGAATGATCTGGCCGACCACGCCAAGTGGCTCGTGGAAGTGGTAGGCAACCGTGTTGTCGTCAATCTCGCCAAGCGAGCCTTCCTGTGCACGAATGGCACCGGCAAAATAGCGGAAATGGTCAATCGCAAGCGGAATGTCAGCTGCCAGTGTTTCACGCACTGCCTTGCCGTTATCCCAGGTTTCGGCGACTGCCAGCATTTCAAGATTGGCTTCCATACGGTCGGCAATCTTGTTGAGCATGTTGGCACGTTCCGTGACCGAGGTCTTGCCCCAGGCCGGGAAAGCAGCATGGGCGGCATCAAGCGCCTTTTCGATATCTTCGCTGCTTGAACGCGCAATTTCGCAGAACGGCTTGCCATTTACGGGCGAGACATTTTCAAAATACTGACCCTTGGCAGGGGCGACCCATTCACCGCCGATGAAGTTTTCATAGCGGCCTTTGAAGCTGACCGGGCTGCCTGCGTCATTTGGATTCTTGTAGATCATTTGGGTTCCTCCGAGATAACGGGCGATTTTTCACCCGCATTTTTTGATTGTGACGCTGCCGTATCCGCAAAGGTCATGCCACTTGGCAGATCTCATGGCCATTTGACGAAAAAGAACGCGTTTTCAGGCCATTGAGCGCTATGCGTTTGAAGAGAGGTTCTGTGTCATCCGCCCCATTGGAACAGTGCGTGTGGCACAAATTGTTCCAAAAATGGAACACTCATGGTTTTGCCGGAATTGGGGTGTGAAACTGTTTGGCGTGGGGTGGTTTAAGTGTGCTACGATTGATGCTGTGATCGGCTGTGGCAAAAGCCACGCACCGGAAAATCCGGGCCAAAACACCGACACAAGGGAGATAGCGTCTATGTCAGGAAACCTTCCCGGCGGACGGATAGAAGCAGCCCTTCAGCTCAGCGGTGGGGCGCAAAATCGTGCGGTGCTTGAAAGCTGGCAAAGGTGTGAAGAACGCTTTGGCCTGGCTCATGACACCTTGCGCCGTCCCGAAGTCATACCCGAAAGCCAGACCCGGCAATTGCGTGATCGCAACGGGCGGCTTTACCACCATGCCCACGATCTGGTGCGTACCCTTTATCGCAAGATTGATGCATCGGGCTATGCGGTGTTTCTGACCGACAATAGCGGCGTGATCCTTGACAGTGTCGCGGCACATTCCCTGTTGCCGTCATTTCGCACCAACGGACTTCTGCCCGGTGCGGTCTGGAGCGAGGAACGCGAAGGCACCAATGGCATTGGCACCTGTATTGTCGAAGGGCAACCAATCACCATCCACAAGGACGAACATTTTCTTGCCCAGCATTCGGTTCTGACCTGCACCGCGGCCCCGGTGTTTGATCCCGATGGCAAGGTGTGTTCGGTGCTGGATGTGTCAGCCGTGCGCGAAGATATCAAACGCCCTGATTGCCTGCGTGTGCGCGGCATGGTGGCCGATTATGCCGATGCGCTTGAGCGTATCCTGTTCTTTGATGAACGCGCCGGGGATGTGATCTTGCACCTGCATCCCGATGCCCGGCATGTCGGTTCTACCCGCGATGCGATGATTTCAATTGCGTCTGACGGCACAATGAGCGGGGCGACCTCGACCGCGCGGCGTATTCTGTCTGCGGCTAACAATTCCACCGACATTTCCGAAATGTTCGAGATGGATGTTGAAAACCTTGTCGCCAAGCTGGCAACGCCGGAGGGGCAGGGCGCGTCGGCAACGCCGCTTAATATCGCAGGTGGCGGTGTTTTGTTTGGCAGTGTCACCATTCCCCAGCGTATGCGTCGCCGCTATGTCGGTCGTTCGACCCCGGTTGCGCGCAAGGCCCCATCGCTGCCCGCGCGTTCCGCTGCCGACATCCCCGACAAGGACGCAGCCCTTCGGCGCATCTTTGAAATCGGTACGCGTCTGCACGCCAAGGACATCAATGTTCTGATGTCGGGGGAAACCGGCAGCGGCAAGGAATACCTGGCCCGCCATATTCATGAAGCGACCCTTGGTAAATCAAAGGCCTTTGTTGCGATCAACTGTGCCGCCTTGCCCGAAGGTTTGATTGAGAACGAATTGTTCGGTCATGCCGGTGGTGCCTTTACCGGGTCTGCGCGCGACGGGTTTGGTGGCCGCATCCGCGAGGCCAATGGCGGCACGCTGTTTCTTGATGAAATCGGCGACATGCCGCTGGCTGCACAGGGGCGTTTGCTGCGTGTCCTTGAAAGCCGCACGGTCGAGCCGCTTGGCAGCACGAAATCGGTACCGGTCGATTTCCGCCTGATCTGTGCCAGCAATGTTGACCTTAACGCGGCGGTGGCCGGGGGGAAATTCCGTGAAGACCTTTTGTATCGCATCAAGGGCGCGCGCCTTGCCGTGCCGCCTTTGCGCGAACGAAGCGATCTTGTCGATCTGATCGGGCGGCTTTTGGCGGTTTTGTCAGACGACTATGTTCAGTGCGAAGACGATGTTCTTTCTCTTTTGACCCGTCATGGCTGGCCGGGCAATGTCCGCGAACTGATCAATGTTTTGCAATATGCCGCGGTCTTTGCCGAAGACGGCGTGATTGAACGTCATCATCTGCCTGACGATTTCCACGCGACACAGACCAACGAAACACCATCGCCACGCCAAACCATGGAGCGCGCCGAGGCCGATGCGCTGCGTCAGCTGCTTCGTGATCACCAATGGCATATCAGCAACACCGCCAAGGCGCTTGGTATCGGGCGCAACACGCTTTATCGCCGGATGGCGCGCCTTGGGATTGAACGGCGCTGATTGGTCAAAAAGGGCTTTAGACCGATTTTGCGAATGTTTTCATTGTAGGGCACACCGTTATTGTTTTAAGTAACGGCAGGGCTTTACAGGATATTTTCATGTGTGGAATTGCCGGTCTATGGCTGTCTGAACAAGCTGATGCAACGGGCTTGGGCGATCGTGTATCGCGCATGAATGATGCGCTGTATCACCGTGGGCCGGATGGCGGTGATGTCTGGGTGGATGATGAAGGTGGACTGGCCCTTGGGCAGCGCCGCCTTGCCATCATTGATCTTTCCGATGCCGGAAAGCAGCCGATGCATTCCGCCAATGGCCGTTATGTCATGGTCTATAACGGCGAAATCTATAACGCCCCGGAACTGCGCGAAAAGCTGGCCTCGGCCAACATTACCTGGCGCGGCCATTCCGATACCGAAGTCATCCTTGAATGCATTGCCCATTGGGGCCTGCGCGATACCATCAAGCGCCTGATTGGCATGTTTGCCATCGCCCTTTGGGATCGGCAGAAAAAGAAGCTGTTCCTTGTACGTGATCGGCTGGGCATCAAACCGCTTTACTGGTCGCGCTATGACGGCCATATCGGCTTTGCGTCCGAGGTCAAGGGATTGCTGGCAGGTGATGCGATCTCGCGCGAGGTCAATCAGACCGGACTTGATGCCTATTTGCGCTTTGGCTACGTACCCTCCGGGCTTTCGATTTATGCGCACGCCAAGATGCTCAAGCCGGGGCATATCCTTGAAATTTCATCACATGATCAGGCGACCGAGACCGGATATTGGTCGGTCGAGGATGCGGTGCTTAACGGGCAGACGCATGCCTGGAGCGGCGATGATCAAAGTGCGATTGACGCGCTTGAAGATTTGCTGCGCGATGCGGTTCAACGCCGGATGGTGGCCGATGTGCCGTTGGGTGCGTTCCTTTCGGGCGGGATTGATTCATCAACCGTCGTTGCCCTGATGCAGTCTGTTTCAGACCGGCCGGTCAAAACATTTTCCGTCGGCTTTGAGGACGAGGCCTTTAACGAGGCCGCCTTTGCCGGTGAAGTCGCCAGGCACCTGAAGACCGATCATACCGAGCTTTACGTGACGCCCAAGGATGCGCTTGATCTGGTGCCGAAGCTTTCGGAAACCTATGACGAGCCGTTCTTTGACAGTTCTGCCATTCCGACCTATCTGATCTCTGCCCTGACGCGCAAGCACGTCACGGTCGCCCTTTCCGGCGATGGCGGCGATGAAACCTTTGGCGGCTATAACCGCTATTTGTGGGCCAAGCAGTTAAGCGCCGCGGCTGGCAGTATTCCATTTGGCAGCGGGCTTGTTTCGCGTGGCCTTACAATGCTTTCGCCTGACCATTGGGACAAGCTTTTTGGCCTGATGCCGGGCAAGAAATCGACCAGCGCGATTGGCGATAAAATTCACAAGGCCGCACCACTTCTGGCGATCCGCGATGATATTGATCGTTATCATGCACTGATTTCGCTGTTTGATCCTGACAAGCTGCGCGGCAAGCACGCATCAAGCAAAAAATTCCGCGTGCCGGGCGAGAAGTTCTGTCGCAACCGTCATCTGGATTATGTGTCCTCCATGCAGGCCATGGATACGATGATGTATATGGTCGATGATGTTCTGACCAAGGTGGATCGGGCATCGATGGCCAATTCGCTTGAAGTGCGCGTGCCCTTCATTGATCACCGCGTGATCGAGTTTGGCTGGCGTTTGCCAGCACGGCTCAAGATGAATGGATCGGTCGGCAAATATGCCCTGCGCCAGATCCTGTATAAATATGTTCCGCGTGAAATGATTGACCGGCCAAAAACCGGCTTCGGTGTGCCGCTGGCGCAATGGCTGCGTGGGCCGCTCAATGAATGGATGGGGGACCATCTGGCCAATGAAGCGCTTTATACCGACTTCGGTCTGGATCGTCGCCAGATCGAAAAGCTCCGGTCCGAGCATATGTCGGGCAAACGCAATTGGGGCCATCAGCTTTGGACGATTGCCATGCTGTCTGACTGGCAGCAACGCTGGCTGACCTGATCGAACGGCACTGTTCCCGGGATTTTTGGCACATTTGATCTTTCATGACCCCGTCTGGTCTTCAGGCGGGGTTTTCATTTTCGTTCACGAATGAACGTTTTCTT
>NZ_DBGS01000131.1:0-55870 GCF_002295455.1 Thalassospira sp. UBA848
CGCGATTGAATTCCAGCTCCGCTGCCCGCTTTCAAGCCAGCGCGTGTCAGGTGGCGGCTCCTTGCCAAGTGGTGAGGTCGATCTTGCTGTAACGACGGCGCGCGGCACTTTGATTGGCGGATGGTATCGCGATCCGGTCGATATGATTGCCAGCATTGATCTTCTTGATAGCAACGGTATCGCCCATCCGTTTGGCGATGGGTTTTATCGATATCACGGCAACGTTCAGGACGATGGCCGGACGGTGCCGGCAACCGGTTTTGTCGGGTTTTACCAGGACATCCAAAGCCCGGTGCCGATCCTTCAACCCAGAAGCCTGATGCGCCTGAAATCAGGCAACCGGCATCTCATGGTGCCGCCTGCCCAGCCCATTGATCCCGCCGAGGCGCGTGCCCGCATTCTGCGCGCAGTTCCGCCACAACACCTGACCGCAGACATTATCGAAAACTGTCTTGCGCCTGTGATTGGCGATCTTCAGCAGAAACTTATGGCATCTGCCAAGGTTGACCGGGTGATTGAAATCGGCAGCGCGCATGACGATCCGGATGTTTCGATTATTGTGCCGCTCTATCGCGTTCTGGGGTTCCTGCGCGCGCAAGTCGGGGCCTTTGTCTGTGACGACTGGGTCGCAAAGTATTGTGAATTGGTCTTCGTGCTCGATTCTCCTGAACAGGCCGAAGAATGCGAACATCTGCTGCGCGGTCTGCATGTTCTGTATGGCATCCCGATGCGTCTGGTGGTGATGACGCGCAATGGCGGCTATGCCCGGGCATGTAATGCCGGCGCAGAACAGGCTCGCGGGCATTTTCTGGCCATGCTCAATTCTGATGTGATTCCCCATACACCCGGCTGGGCACGCGGCATGGCATCGAAACTGGGAGGGGCCGAAGAGGTCGCCATCGTCGGTCCGAAACTTCTTTTTGAAGATGGCTCGATCCAGCATGCCGGGATGTATTTTGCCCGCAACGAAAGTGGCAAATGGCTGAACTATCACTATCACAAAGGCATGCCCGATCAGTTCAGGGATGCCAATATTGAACGCTCGGTCCCTGGTGTGACAGGCGCCTGCATGATGATCCATCGTGATGCGTTTGACGCGGTCGACGGCTTCACCGAGGACTATGTCATTGGCGATTACGAAGACAGTGACCTTTGTCTGAAAATTCGCAAGGCCGATTTCGACATCAAATATGTCCCCGATGTCAGCCTTTATCACTTCGAACGCAAATCCATCTCGACACATGCCGATTACATGCGCGGGGTTGCCGCTGAATATAACGCCTGGCTGCATGCGTCGCGCTGGGCGGATGCGCTTGAAGACCTTCACGCCAACGGCGTGCCGCAAAACCGATCGCGAAAAACCCCTGACGGAGAAGCGGCATGAGCCAGGTTCTTGCACTGTCCGACCACCCAGCTTCGCTGACATCTGATATGGACGACAACCAGCTTGCATGGTTGTGCCAACAGCTCATTTCCAACCGTTTCCTGCCGATCCCGCCCGAAGAGGACGTCTTTGTTGGTGATGGCGATTACCGTGCCATTGGCGCGGAGTTTCTGGATCATTTCGTTCGCATGGGCGGACTTAAAACTACAGAGGATGTTCTCGATATCGGCTGTGGCATTGGCCGAATTGCCGTGCCACTGACGCAATTCCTGAGCCCGAAACAGGCGATCTATCGCGGCATGGACCCTGTGCGCAACGGCATTGAATGGTGCAAACGCACCATCACGCCAGCCTACCCGAATTTCCGGTTCGATTGTTCGGACATCAGGAATGCGCTGTACAACCCCGAAGGTGAAATCAGCGGGCGCGGCATGCGATTGCCTTTTCAGGATGGAACATTCGATTTCACCGCAATGATCTCGGTGGCAACCCACCTGCCGCCGGACGAAATCGAAACCTATTGTTCCGAGGTCTTTCGTGTGCTGCGCCCGGGTGGTCGGCTGTTTTTGACCGCCTTTGTCATTCGCGAAGATGACGACCCGTCAAATCCCGACTGCGATGCCCGTCTCAAGGGGTTCGAAAAAGCCGAAGGTCAGCCCTGCTGGCATCTGCGCGGCGAAAACCCGATGGCAGCGGTCGGGTTTGACGATGCTTTTCTCGATGGTGCACTCGCGGCAGCGGGCTTTGACGTCCACACCAAAAGCTTTGGCGCGTGGCGCGGCAAAGCCGCCGCCCATTACCAGGATTTCCTGATTGCCCAGAAACCACGGAGGAACGCATGAACCCCCGGATAATGGTGCTTGCCCACAATCACCCCGATCTGCATCCGGGTGGTACCGAAATTTTCGCCCATGACCTGTTCCAGGCCTACAAGCGTGCGGAATGCGATGCGCTTTTTGTCGGGGCGACCAACGATGTTCATCGCGAACGCCGCCCGGGCACAAGTTTTCAGGCCATCAATGATGCCGGTGATGAAATGCTGTTCTGGGCGGGGCATTTTGATCGCTTCAACATGTCGCAGACCGATTTGTATGCGGTGGCCCCTGATTTCACGCGCCTACTGAAAAACTGGGCGCCGGATGTGGTGCATATTCATCATCTGGTCCTGTGGGGCATCGAACTGCCGATGCTGATCCGCCGTGTTCTGCCGAACTGTCGGATTGTGATGACACTGCATGACTATTATCAGATCTGCCCGAATGACGGCCTGATGATCCATCGCGACACCAAGACCCGCTATACCAAGGCCGACGTCACGGGGCGCTTGTGCGGGCTTGAAGGGTTCACAGCCGATCAACATGCGATGCGTGCGGTCAATCTGCGCAACCATTTGCGAGCGGTTGATCATTTCATCTCGCCCAGTAATTTCCTGCGCGACCGTTATATCGAATGGGGCATCGACCCGGACAGAATATCGGTGATCAACAATGGTCGACCGCCTGTTCCGGCCGCGCCCAAACGCGAAATCGGGACCGCCGGGATGCCCAATGTCTTTGGTTATTTCGGGAATCTCAACCCGTGGAAAGGCGCGGATATCCTGCTTGAAGCCTCGGAAATTCTTACGGCGGATGCGGTCGATTTTAATCTGCGCATTCATGGCGCGGCCTTGTATCAGACCGACGAATTCACGTCCCGCATTACCGATCTGATCGCGCAAAGTGGTCCACAAGTTCAGCATGTCGGGGCTTATCAACGCGAAGATATTTCCGATCTGATGGCCCGGGTCGACTGGGTCGTTGTGCCCTCGATCTGGTGGGAAAATGCGCCGCTGGTGATTCAGGAAGCGTTCCAGCATGGCCGTCCGGTGATCACCAGCTCAATCGGCGGTATGGCCGAGATGGTGCGCAACGCTCATGACGGCATTCATGTCCGCCCCGATGACCCGGCCGAACTGGCCCGCGTCATGAAAGATTGCGCAACCAATCCGAAACTCTGGAAAAAACTGTCGGGCCATGTCCGGTCGCCGGCAGCGATTGATGATGTAGCCCAGGAATATCTGGCGATGTTTCGCCGGATGGTTCGCCCCGACTTTGTTGCCGCCTGACGTTTAACGAGGAGGCCGCTATGGCTGTTGCCGAAAAAAAGACGATGGAAGACACCCCGTCACCGACTGTCACGCAGGATGCAGAGCAACCTGCACCGGCGCTGGAAGGGCGGGTAGATGCCATTGATCAGAACCGGCTGTATGGCTGGGTTTGGTCGCCGCAAAGCCCGGATGCCAAAATTGAGGTGGTCATTCGTCTCAACGGTCATGCTCTGCTGCGTGAGACCGCCGAAAATGAACGTGTCGATCTGCGCCGCAATGGTATTGGCGATGGCAAACATGCCTTCGAGGTCGAATTGCCCGATGCCGCAGTTGCCAGTGTCGACAGCCTTTCGGTCTGTGCCGTCATTCCCGGCACGAAAGATGAAATTACCCTGCGCATCCCGTCACAAAGTGAACAGGAAGCACACACTGCCCTGAATGCGCCGCTTGGCAAAATCTTGGATCGGTTGGACCGGTTGCTGGCCGCACAGCACATCCTGCAAACCGGCCAGCGCGAAGCTGCCAAACGGTTGGTCAGTGCATCAAAACGTATGGATGAACTTGCCTCGGCAGATGACGGCATCGAGGCAGGTGTGAAACTGGTTCGTACCGGTCAGGAAGAACTTTCAAGCCGGGTGGATGAACTCGAAGTCTTTCTGGTGCGCTTTGATAAATCGCTGGGTGGCTTTGACGAACGTCTTTCGGTCCTGACCGCACGCCATACCAATGATCTCAAAACCCCGTTGCTGATCCTGTCCTGCCTGATTGGTGTGACCGCCGGGTTGGCCATCGGTGCCTTTGTCTGGTGATCGCTCATGGCATGGAAATCATTCGTTTTGAAGCACATGCGTAAACATAAGGAAACCCGGGCATGACCGAACAGAATGGAATGCCGCTGGATGGCAGGACCGTTGTCGCCGCCTTGGTCGATGAAGGATTGGCTTTGATGGTCGGGGTGGGCAATGCCCTGCCGGCAACGATTGATATTTACCTCAACAGTCAGTCTGAGGCCAAAGTACAGGCGTCTATCATCTCATGGCGTCGCCACGATGCCGAACCCGATAACGCGTATGGCTTTGTTGCGCTGTTGCCGATGAAGGATATCTCTGCACGTCGTTTGAAAACGGTTCTTTTCCGGGGGGCGGGCAAACCGCGTGAATACCGGATCGATAACCGTCAGCACCGAATTGACTCGGTTTTGTCCGCTGTTGCGGATCAGTCCGGTTCGGCCTTCGCCACTGTGATTGATGGTTTGATTGAGGCTCTGCTTGCCGGTGACCCGGATAAAAAACGCCTCAGCAAGGTTGCCGCATTCGTGCAAAGTGCCGCGCGCAGCAATGGCTTCATCGAAGTTCTGGGCGGACTTGAAGAAGGCGATATCTATATCCAGGGCTGGTCAAGCGGGTTTCCCACCGGGCGCACACGCGTTATCGCCGTTGAAGAATCACCGGTTCTGGCGGAATTGACCAGTGCGGATTTCCAGCGTGATGATCTCGGAGATGAGGCATCAGGCGTTACCGGTTTGATGCTGGGCGATAAACCGATCAACCCGAAAAAGCTTAAACGGGTTTATTTCCGCGGGCGCGAAAGCTGGTACTCGATCGAGGTTTACCAACATCGTGTTCTGGTCGCACCGCCGGATGTTCCAGCCCATATTCGCTCTGTGCTTGATCGCGTGCGTGCCCCGGAAAAAATCCTGCACACCCTTAAAATGGCCGCACATCGTTTTGATGGGCGCGACACAGTTTCGGAACTCGATCGCCCGGTCCGCATCGGGATTGATTTTTCCCTCCTGATCGAAGGCAGCGGCATATTGATCTCTGGCTGGATGCTTGATCCGGACCGCGTAGTGAGCGATGTCTCCTTGCGTGTTGGCGGTGAGGTCGTGCGCATTGATGATCATTGGACGCGGCAATCACGTGCCGATGTGACCGATGCCTTTGCCAATGATCCCATGTTTTCCGGGATGAACCCGGCCCGGAATAATCACGGGTTTCTGGTATTTTGTCCGTTGGAAGCTACCCCGCCATCCGATCAGGCAACTTATCTGGAACTGGGCATCGCGGATGCTTTCCCGGCCTATTGTCCGCTGAACCCGACGCGGGCTTCGGCACGTCAGGCACTTTCACGGGTTTTGCCCTCGCTTGATCCGCGCTCGGTCACGGCGTCAAACAGTATCGAACGTCAGTTCGGCCCAATGTTGCAGGCAATGACAGCACAGCGTCCCTATGCGGTAGATATCCATGATATCGGGGACTTCGACGAAGATGCGCCTGTGACTCTTGTGGTCGGGGTTGATGATACGATCAACGATATCGGCGTGACCATCGCCCTCCTCGGGCTTGATAGCGCGACCCGGCATCTGCCGATTGTCATCGCCGGTCCGGTCGAAAGTTTTGATCAGGTCGGCAGCGAAATCTTGCGTCTTGCGGCCTTTTACAAACTCAACACCCGGATCGTTTTTGCCGAGGGTGTCGAAGATTATTGCGACGCGCTCGAAGTTGGCGTGGATGCGACCAACTCCGAAACAGTCGGGCTTGTGTCGGCGCACATTCTGCCGCGCGATGATGGCTGGTTTGATCAGTTACTGGCCGCGTACAGCAAACGCGGCAGCAAAGTCCTCGTTTCGCCAACCATCCTGTTTGAGGATGACTCTGTGCGTTGGGCCGGAACCTGGATCAACAGTGACGCCAATGTCGGACAATATCTGTCGGACCGTTATGTCGGCTATCCCTGTGCAGTCCTTGCCGATGCCCAACCCAGCGAAGTCAGCGCCGGTACGCTTGAATGCTGTGTTTTGCCGCGTAAGGCCTTCAAGGACAGTGACGGTTTTACCCGTGGCTATATCGGACCCGGCGAAAAAAGCCTCGACCTTGCGCTCAAGCTGCGCATGGCGGGTACGCCATCCTACTGGATCCCCGATGTCGAAGTGCTGGGCAGCGAACAATCCATAAGCAAAGCCCCTGCCTGGGAGGAACTTTCCAATCGTCTTGACCGCTGGGCGTTTGATCGCCGCTGGTCATTGGTCGTTTCAAACTTGCGGAGCCACAACAATGCCGTCGACTGATTTACGCGTCCTCGTTATTTCGCACGGCCATCCCAGCATCTCGCTGGGCGGGGCCGAAGTGGCCTCCTACAACCTGCATAAAGGGTTGAACACGCTCGATGGGGTCGAAAGCTTTTATCTGGCCCGCGTTGGCAGTCCCGTACCGCGTCATGGGGCCTCAGCACTGATGAGCTTGCGTCAAAAGGAAAATGAAATCCTTTATCACGCGGAAAACTATGATCATTTCCTGCTCTCAAATGGCAGCACAGATGAAATTGATCGGGATTTTCTGCGTTTTGTTAAGGATTACGAACCCGATGTGGTGCATTTCCATCACTATCTGGGGCTCGGGCTGGAAACCATCTATGCCATTCGTGAAGCTCTGCCGGAAACTGCGATTTTCTTTACTTTCCACGAGTTTTTGACGATTTGCCACAATCACGGGCAGATGATCAAAAGCGGCGGAACCAAGCTGTGCAACAGGTCAAGTCCGATCGATTGCAATGGGTGCTTCCCGAATATTTCGCCAGCATCTTTCCTTCGGCGCGAACGCTTTATCAAGGCCATGCTGGAATTGGCTGATCACTATGTGTCGCCCAGTGAATTCCTTGCCAACCGTTTCATTGACTGGGGCATGAAGGCCGAAAAGATGTCGGTGATCGAAAATGGTCTCGACATCGATCAACGGGCCAAGGACCGCCCGCTTTCCAAGAGCCAGCCCCGCCGGTCGCGCTTTGCCTTTTTCGGGCAGCTCACGATGTTCAAGGGCGCTGACATCCTTCTGGATGCCGTCGGGCGTGTACCCGAGGAAATCTGGGGCGATGATGCGCGGCTGATGATCTTTGGTGGCAACCTTGATCGCCAACCCGAGGAATATCAGGAAAAGGTCCATGACCTGATCGAAAAGGCTGGCGAACGCGTTCGTTTTTACGGGGCCTATCAGAATACCGAAATGCCCAAGCTGATGGAACTCGCCGACTGGACGATCATCCCGTCCATCTGGTGGGAAAACTCGCCGGTGGTGATTCAGGAAGCCTTTTTCCACGGGCGTCCGATGATCTGCTCAAACATCGGCGGCATGGCCGAAAAAATTACCGATGGGGTCAACGGCCTGCATTTCCGCGTCGGAAGTGCCGAAGACCTTGCCGATCGGATGATCGAAGTTCTCAGCGACAACAAGGCCTGGGATCGGATGCGCGAGGGAATACCAAGCGTGACGACCTATGAAGAATGCGCCGAGCAACATCTCGCGCAGTATCGGGAGGTTCTGGAGACGCGCCGCCAGTCTGCAAAGGCTGCGAGCCTGCAAACAGTGGCAAGTACGGCATGAATTCAGAACAAAAACGTGATCAACCAAGGAGAGATAACATGGCGCGCGTTCTTGTAATGATCCCGTCTGGCGAAGTCTACGACCACGACTGCGTCCGCTGGTACAACTATCAGGATGTTCAAAAGAGCATAAATCACTATCACAATATCGGTGATGCCTTTGTCTTCGATTCATCGCTCAAACTGATGAATTACGACAAGCTTGGTGTCTTGCCGATTGCCGACCCCAAGATGGAAGACATCGATCGCCTGCGTGAGGAATATGACTATGTCTTCCTGCGCGGATCGAACTACATCCATTCGGACATGGACTGGCGCAATACCATTGATGTTCTCAAACGGTTGAAATTGCCGGTTCTGGGCTTTGGCATTGGTGCGCAGGCACCGGTTAAAGGCAAGATCGAACTGTCGGAGCAGACGAAAACCGTTCTGCACATGATGGCAGATTCCACCACATCCATCGGCGTGCGCGGGGCTTATACCGCTCAGGTTCTTTGGGATCTTGGCATTACCAATGTCCGTATTGTCGGCTGCCCGACCGCATTCCGGCAAAACAATCCCGACATGCGCATCAAACTGCCATCCCTTGATAGCGTGAAGAATGTCGGCATTACCCTGCGTCGTGAAGTTTCACCCGCTTACGCGCAGGACATCAAACGCTATCTCACTTTCCACCGGGATCTGGTCAAACAACTGGCTGAACGTTTTGATGATATGACCCTGATGGCTCAAGGCGAACCCGAAGAGAAAAAGCTCGTTTTCGGCAGCGAGATCCAGCGCGAAGAAGCCATGCAGGCGCTTAAAAACAACGACTGGGTCAAGAACTGGTATCTCGACGATACGATGGAGCGCCTCTATCGCGAGAAGCTGTTCTATTCCGATGTTGTGTCTGATTACGAGGACCTGGTGCGCACCAAGGATTGCGTCCTTGGTTATCGTCTGCACGGTAATCTGATGGCGCTGTCAAATGGTGTGCCGTCAATTTACTTCACCTATGACAGCCGCACTGTCGAATTCGCCGAGACCTATCAGATCCCATCCTATGACGTGTTCTCCGAAAAGGAATTCGTGCTTGAGGATTACTGGAATCAGGATCTGTTCGACAAGTTCAACCGCGCCTGGTTCCAGACTTACCGTGAAATGGCGCAGTTCCTGACCGAGAACAATATCGACCACAAAATGATCGATGTCATGAACGCCGACGCGCAGCCGCAACGCAAGGTCGCGTGATCGTATCCGGTACTGCCGTTTGGCTGTTCCGCATGGGATATGTCCGACGGTGGTACCTCCAAAGATCAGCCTGAAGAGCAACAGGCAATATCAATAAGGAGACACGGCAATGACTGTACTTGTAACAGGTGGCGCAGGATATATCGGCAGTCACGCAGCACTTGCACTTCTCGATAATGGGCGTGACGTCGTCGTGCTCGATAACCTGAGTCAGGGGCATCGCTGGGCTGTACCAGCCGGGGCTGCGTTTGTTGAGGGTGATTGTGGCGACGAGGATCTGGTGCGGCGCGTTATTGATGAACATGACGTGACGGCCATCATGCATTTTGCCGGTTCGATCATTGTACCGGACTCTGTCATCTATCCGCTGGAATATTACCGCAACAACACGGTTAACTCGCGTGCCCTTGCCCAGGCTGCTGTTGATGGCGGGGTAAAGCACTTCATCTTCTCTTCGACTGCTGGCGTCTATGGCGAACCCAAAAACACCCCGATCGACGAGGACTTCGCGCTCAAGCCGATCTCGCCTTACGGCACATCAAAAATGATGACCGAAAAGATGCTGACCGATGCCGCCATTGCGCATGATTTGCGCTATGTCGCACTGCGCTACTTCAATGTTGCCGGGGCCGATCCCAAAGGCCGTGCCGGTCAAACATCGCGCAAGGCAACCCATTTGATCAAGATCGCCTGCCAGACTGCGACGGGTGTCCGCCCGCAAATGGCCATTTATGGCGAAGATTACGAAACCCCGGATGGCACCTGCATTCGCGATTACATCCACGTTTCTGATCTGGCCAATGCACACCTTCTTGCCCTTGAATATCTTGAAAAGGGTGGCGAAAGCGACGTCATGAATTGCGGTTATGGTCGCGGCTTCTCGGTTCATGAAGTGATCAACGCGGTCAAAAGGGTTTCGGGCATTGATTTCGAAGTCGAACTCGCCGACCGCCGCCCCGGTGATCCGGCTGCCCTGATTGCTGCGGGGGACCGCATTCGCCAGAAACTCGGCTGGACCCCGGTTCATGATGACCTCGAAGCCATCGTGCGTCATGCCCTTGATTGGGAACAAAGCCTTAAAACCCGCGAGGTAAGTGCGGCTTGAACGCACATCCCGCGACCTGCATTTCCAGACACGAGCAACGGTTCGAAACAACGTCAAAAATGACACGAACCAAACACGCAGGAGACGATTGATGGAATCCGAACTCTCGACCGGTGGGCGTAAGCCCCGTATTGGCGTGCTGATGCCCGCGGGCCGTCTAGAAGGCAATCTTGGCGTTGTCACGCACACCTATAATGATCCCGAAAAGGCAAAGACGTTATTTACCAATATTGGTGACTGCTTTGTCTATGACTCCTCGCTGCGCATTCTCGATTATTCCGAACTTTTCCCGATCTATGTGCCTGCGGATGGCAATCTGTCGGAAACCCAGATCGAAAAGATCAACCAGCTTGATTACATCTTTTTGCGCGGGTCGAACTATATCAACACCAATGGTCAATGGGACCCGATCACGGCGGTTCTTGAAAAGACCAAGGTGCCGGTAATCGCCTTTGGCATTGGCGTTCAGGTGCCAGACAACTCCGACGAATACGTCAATTCATCGACCAAGCGGTTCCTGCAACTGGTTGCAGATCGCTCAGTTTCGATTGGCGTGCGTGGAAATCTCTCGAAGAAGGCGCTCAATTCCATCGGCATCAAGAATGTGCGTATCTTTGGCTGCCCGACGGCCTTCCGTCATTGCAAACCGCAACTGAAATTGCGTTGGGTGGATGCATCATCCATCAACAGGCTTGGCTTTACCCTGCGTCGCAAGACACATGGTTTCCATACGCAGCAACGTTACGTGTTGCGCACGCTGGCCGAACGTTATGACACCGAAATCCTGTGTGCGGGCGAACTTGAAGAAAAGCAGATCTATTACGCCCGCGCCAAACTGGTCGAAAACTATGACCAGGTCATGGACGCAGCGGTCAAAAAACTGACGGCTGAAAAGTGGATCTATGGCCCGAAGGATCCGTTGCTTGCGCTGTATAAATCCTCGCTGTCCGTATTCGAAAGTGTTGCCGACTTTGAACGGGCCGAGCAATGCCTTGATGCGGTGACCGGCTATCGCCTGCATGGCAATTTGCTGGCCTTGGCCAATGAAGTTCCGGCCCTTTATGTCACCTATGACACGCGGACCCGCGAATTTGTCAAAACGTTGGGTATCCCGTTCGTTGATGGTCGCTATATGGACAAATTCTCGTTCGAGGAAGCCTGGGATAATGCCGATTTCGACCTGTTCGAGAAAACCTATCAGAAGCGCTTTGGCGATCTGAAAACCTTTCTTGAAGAAAACAGCATGGCGCACCGTCTGGGCAGTATCCCGGCCCCGTACGTCGCAGAGGCGGCGTGACCTTGCTGTCTGGTGCGTGGCGTATCCCCAGTAACGCCACGCACCACACTTTCATACTCGTTTATCAACCGTGGCGGGGAAGATCTTGCACAAGCTGCGCTTATCAAAACGCATGACCGCTCTGTCGGCATTCCTGCTCGGTTTGTCGGTCGGGGGGATGTTTGGCTGGAACCCGGATTTACGAGCCGCCGAGGTGACTGTTTCAGGATCAGAAGCCGTCATTTTTGATAGCGACGTCACCGGATGTGACAACCATCATCTGCCAGATTCCCCGGCGCGTGCCTTTCGCAATGATCAGGGCAAAATGGTTCTGTTTGCGCCGAATTTTCAGAACCGGGCCTTCGTTGGCTATGGCTTTAACAGTCTCCAGCCCGATTGTGACAGCCGGTTCAAGGCTGCGGGCAAGGCTGTGCCGGAATTGCTTGATGACCGCACCTGGCTTCAGGCGATCTATACCCGTGACGGGCGCAATGTTTACGCGCTGGGCAGCGCCAGTTTCATGCCCTATCGCCACGACATGCCGTGTGAGGGGCGCACCAAACGTACCGATTGCTGGATCAATGGTCTGGTAACGCTGAAATCCGGTGATGGGGGCAAGACCTTTGACTATCTGGGTAATCCCCCCCATCACGCACCGTTCCCGCCGCCCGAACCTTATCGCGATGATCGTAAACGCGCGCCAAGCTATGTGACGGTGACCAACATCATCTCATGGCAGAACTACTATTACGCCATTGTCTGGCGGCGCGCCGATAACTGGGAAGAGTCGCGTAACTGTCTGGTACGCGCACCGATTGATGATCCCAAAAAATGGGATGTCTGGAATGGGTCGGATTTTGAATTGGCCGCGACCCTGACCGATCAGGGGTGGTCGGTTCGCGAAACCGAATGTGCGCGGGTCGGGCCTTTTGGTGTCTCATCAATCCGCGGTCTGGTGCGTCACGAAGCATCGAACAGTTTCATCACCGTTTATCTGCACCGCATTCGCAAAAAAGGCGAACCCGATATTGCCGGTTTCTTCTATTCGAGTTCGACGGATCTCAAAAACTGGTCGGAACCCAAGCTGCTCTATCGCCAACCGCTAAGGCGCGATGCGGGTGATGGCGAACCGTTTGTCGCCTATCCATCCATCATCGACGAAGACAGCACAGACCGTCTGTTTGGCACGGTCGATGACAAGGCCAGCCTCGTTTTCGTCCGTCTTGTCCCCAAACCCTACAAGGGTCGCTGGCGTGTCCCGCGTCAGCTGATCCGTGTTCCGATCTCAATCAAGGAGTAAAGAACAATGCCTGTCGAATTTGACGAATTTGATATCGCCGGTCCGGTCCTGTTCGTGCCGAACCGACATCGCGACAAGCGCGGTGTTTTTGCCGAAACATTTCGCTATGACGATTTCCGCGATGTGGTTGGCGATATTGATCTGGTGCAGGAAAACCACTCGATCAGTGTTCCGATCAACACCATTCGCGGCCTGCATTTCCAAACCAGCCCCTATGCCCAGGGCAAACTGATTCGCGTGACACAGGGGGCAATTCTTGATGTCGCCGTCGATATCCGCCCGCGATCGGCAACCTTTGGTCAGCACATCAAGATCGAAATCAGTGCCGAAAACTGGTACCAGCTCTGGATCCCGGATGGCTTTGCGCACGGGTTCAAAACCCTGCAACCCGACACCCATGTCATGTACAAGGCATCGAACTATTACAGCCCGGACCATGATCGCGGGATTGCCTGGAACGATCCCGATCTTGGTATCGACTGGCAACTGTATGGTCAGCAGGCGGTTGTTTCAGATAAGGACAGCAGACAGCCTTCATTATCCGATTTGGGACCAGAAGCCCTTGGTCACATGCCGCCAAGCCATGCTTTCGCGACGGCCAATCTGGGCCGGACAAACGTCGCGGGGTTGAGCGCCAATCCATCGTAACTGGATTGGGTGCGCACGGTTTTGCCCATCATGTCTCCCTGTCCGACGCGTACTCAGTCCAGAAACGGGCCCGTTATCGGGCCCGTTTCTTCGTTTGGCAGATGATACGTATCAAAATGTCATAGGCGCATCACTATATGCCGCGATTAATAGCGTTAGTGTGCGACGGCGACACGCCAACTCACTGCCCTGGTCGACATATGACACCGCCACCAGCATCTTGAATTTGGGGCTCCTTAAAAGGCCGTAATCAACGCTAGCTTCGATGTGTATCTAGGAATGTGACATCCGTTTCGATGCATGACAAAATTACACTGCAAGTAAAATTCGACACATAATCTCTGAAATTTTCAGCCTTCTGTACAAGTTGGGCGCCTAATAAGCATTTGATTTTTTTGTGTTTTTCGAAATCGAGAAAGTTCCAATATTATGCTTCAAAACTTTCAGCATAATGCGTCGCAAAGTTCGAGATTTCGTTGGTAAACGGTGGTGTGAGTTTCTGGGTTTATGCGTCAATTCACAAATCTCGTGTGAATTGACTCATAAAACTGGAAACGCGACACATAACTTTAGAATCTGTGACGCGTAAAACAAGAAAGGCCTGCTCATGCGGGCCTTTCTTGTTTTTGGAGCTCTGTGTTGCAAGTTTTGACACTATCACACTTATTGGGGTTCAAATTCACCTAGCACCTTGTTCTCATTGATGATCGTCCAAACATAGTATCTTACAACTTTTTGTAGATACACTCTGTGGGCTGTTTACACATGAAACAACCAGTGCGGCAAGGCGTTGCCAACGCTGCGACGGCGGAACGTGATAAGGGCAGCTCGACGGGCTCAATCATTGCCATACCTGCCCTGGCTTTATTGCTTGGGCTGCTCATCTCATTTGCGCTTGGTTGGTCCTGGAACACCCGAAACGAGGAGGCCATCAATGCCGAGTTGTTGCGACTGACGGATCAGGCCGAAGAACTGGTCAAAACCCGCTTTGGTGTCTACGAGTACGGTTTGCGTGGTTTGCGTGGTGTGGTTATCACCGCTGGCCCCGAAAACCTGACCCGCGCCGAAATACAACGCTATATCGCGTCGCGTGAAAACAGGCGGGAGTTCCCCGGTGCGCGTGGTTTTGGCTATATCAAGTTTGTTGAGGCCGAAGATACTCAGCAATTCCTTGAGCGTGCACGCGCTGATGATTTCCCCGATTTTGGCATTCGCGAACTATCCCCAAATTCCGGTGACCGGTTTGTTATTCAGTATATCTATCCCCTTGCGGGGAACGAAGGCGCCACGGGTCTTGATATCGCATCTGAGGCAAACCGACGGGCTGCCGCGCTCGAAGCAGCACGCACCGGCGATGTAAGGCTGACCCAGCCGATTACGCTTGTTCAGGCCGATGGTAATGTCAGACGCGGCTTCTTGGTGCTGTTGCCTGTTTACCATCCGGGTATGCCGATCGGCACTCCGGATCAGAGGGAACAGGCGATCGCCGGTTGGTCTTACGCACCACTCGTCGTTGACGAGGTTCTATATGACTTTGAACCCAACCTTGGCAATATCAGCCTGACACTTACCGATTTGTCGGAGTCCGAACCATTCTTTGTGTCGGACACGTCCGGGCAGCAACCATCGGAAAGGCTGACTCAATCGCGTCAGATCAAGGTCAAGGGGCGCGACTGGTTGATGCAGACAGCCGTTTTACCTGGTCTATCACAAAGCATTGGTCTGCTTAGCCCATGGCTGATTGCTGCGCTTGCCGCGGCTCTGTCATTTGCTGTTTCAAGCATTATCTGGTGGCAGATGATTTCGCGGAGGAAGAATTTCCATCAAGCCTATGACAAAGACCTAAGTCTTATCGCTTTTCTAAGACAGCCAATCGCAATTTCGTCAACAACCCTGCTGTTGGGCTTGTCTTTGTTGGTGTGTTTGGCGACAGCGGTTTACATCTGGCGCACCAATATATCGACATTTTCTGATGAGCTGATTGACCGCACAGCTGAGGCAATCGACGCGCATCAGGATAATTACTCGGATTACAAAGCAGCCGTGAGCTTCTTTGCGACAAGCGTTCAGTCAATGGCATCTTTTCAGAGTTATCTTGATGATGAAAAGGTCGCGCCCGCCGTCTGGAAAGATCAAATTGCAGATTCCTTTGTCGCCTTCATGCTGTCTTCTGAGGCCGTTACCCAAGCACGCATTGTTGGTGTCGCCAATAATGGACGCGAGCTGGTCCGGGTTCAGTACGAAGACGGTCATCTCGTTAAATTTGATCAGTCACGGCTTCAGGAAAAAGCTCAAGAACCCTACATGCAGGCCGCCAATTCTTTGCGTTCCGGTGACATTTGGATTTCCGATATTAATCTGAACAGAGAGTTTGGCGAAATTGTAGAGCCTTTCGAGCCCACGGTTCGTTTTGTCTCGCCGATTTTTGACAACAGTCAGCAGCTGTTTGGTATCGCCATTCTGAATGTCGATGCCGAGGGGGTGCTTGCCGAGAGTCTTGCAACTGAGGCGCACGATCTTCTGGCGATCGCACTTGATCGGAATGCCAACATTATCTCCTATCCAGACGCTAGCCGAAATTTCGCCTTTGAAAAGGGTGAAGCCCCCGCATGGGACAAATTATCTCGTCAAATTGCACTTCCTTGGGGCGCAGATAGTCGACTACAAATGTTTGACAGCGAATTTGGCGAAATTCTGACCGCAAGTACGACAACCCAAGGCACTTCCAACGCGGCCAGTGGCAAGATCACCTACATCTTTGGCAAGCCGATGCGCAGCATCTATACCGCATTCCTTCGACCAGTAGGTGTTGTCGCGCTCGCCTTCTTTATCACCATCTTTGTTGTCCTGATGACTTTGTATACGTCATGGCGCAAGGGCCGGCAGGAGCAGTTACTAGAAGAACAAATTGTTGCCGCAGACAGACTAAAGGAGCAGGAGGAACTATTTCGCGGAATTCTTGCCGCAGCGCCAGAGGCGATGCTGGTGATTGATGATCAAGGCATCATCACTCTTGCCAACGATCGGGCCGGATCAACATTCGCATATGATACCGATGAACTGTTGGGCCGTTCCGTCAGCATATTTGTCAGACCTCAAGACGTCGCCGCCCATGAAGCGGGCATGAAGCAATATATGACAAACCCTGGTTTGGTGGCGATGGGTCGTGACAGAGAAATCATCGCACAAAGGAAGGATGGCTCAACCTTCCCGATTGAAATAAGCCTCGCCCCGGCGCAGCTTTCGGGCCAAACAATTGTCATTGTGTCCCTACGTGACTTGACCGAGGCCCGCCGAGCCGAGGCGGTGTTGCTTGCTGCAAAAGAAGCCGCCCTGAAGGCAAGTGAAGCCAAGGGCGCCTTCATGGCCAATATCAGCCATGAAATCAGAACGCCGCTCAATGCGATTATCGGTCTGACCAGCCTGTTGTTTGATGATGACTTGCCTGATCGCCATCGGGATTATCTGAACAAGATCAATCTTGCAGGCCGTTCTTTGCTTGGCATCGTGAATGACGTTCTCGATCTTGCAAAGATCGAGGCCGACGAGATGACCCTTGAAAAGGTTGTCTTCGCCCCAAAAGAAAAACTGACCGAGATTGAAACAGTTCTTAAGAATCAGGCTGAGAACGCTGGCATAAAACTGATAAGTGAATTTGGACCGGGCGTGCCGGACTTGGTGATTGGCGATGGTAAACGCCTTGGTCAAATTTTGACCAATCTTGTCGGTAATGCCATCAAATTCACGGAAAAAGGGTCTGTCACGCTCAAAGCCGAACTGGTCGAAACACAAAATGCCGATACGCCAGGCAATGTCACTTTGCGTTTCTCGGTAACCGATACCGGCATAGGCATCCCCGAAGACGTGCAGGCAAAATTGTTCCAGCCATTTTCACAAGCCGACAGCAGTACCTCGCGCAAATTTGGCGGAACAGGACTTGGTCTGTCGATTGTACGAAAATTGGCTGATTTGATGGGCGGAACCTCCAGCCTTGTAAGCGAACCTGGAAAAGGCAGCACCTTTGCTGTGACCCTTCCGTTTGAACTGGTCAAAGCAGATGGCAGTGACGAACAAGATGCCGGGTCTGATCCCCTGTTTGTCTTTGTTGTCGAAGACAATCAGGCTGAATGCTTGCGGCTGAAAGAACTCGCGACGTCTTTGGGGTGGCGTGCAATTGCGCTTTCCACCGGCCAAGAGCTGGTGGATGAGTATATGCAACGCCATAAAAACAACAGGCGACTGCCAGATGCCATCATCATTGATTGGCAATTGCCCGACTTCGATGGGCTGCGCGCTATTCAAAAGCTGGCAGACGACGTCGGTGGGGACACCTTGCCGGCAGCCCTGATGATTTCGGCCTTTGACAAAGATAAAATTGCCGAAATAGACGCAAGCAGGCTGGTCGATGAAATCGTCAATAAACCGATTGACGGCTCCACCCTGTTTAACACCGTCAACGAAATCGTTTCGGTGAAAACCGGTCGTCTCAATAAAGTGCTGGAGCGCACAAGCACGGCCTCTCTGAATGCGAATTGGCTGGCTGATATCAAGATTCTTGTTGTTGATGACAGTGCTCTGAACCGTGAAGTCGCACACCAGATACTTAAAAGAAACGGGGCGCATTCTGTGGCCGTCGAAAGCGCAGAAAAATGCATTGAACTGCTCGAAAAAACACCTCTGATGTTTGACGCCGTGTTGATGGATATTCAGATGCCCGGCATGGACGGCTACGAAGCAACGCAGTTTATTCGCAACAACCTGAAACTGGAAAATCTGCCGATTATTGCCCTGACTGCTGGTGCGCTTGTTGAGGAAAAGAGGGCCGCCCTGAATGCCGGGATGAATGACTTCCTGACCAAACCGATCGAACCGCAGAGCCTCATCAACAGAATAAGAGCATGCGTTGAACAAAGCCGCGGCCAGTCAATTCCGGTAACTTCGCATGTATCGGCCGCAAAACCTCAAACGGCTTTGTCGGAAGTCCCGGATCGCAATACCACGGCCAGCCCCCCTGCATCAGCAGATCTGGCCTCAAGTGTCTCTGAGGAGGCATTACCCCTCTGGGATAAGCAAAGGGCAATGACGTTGGTGTACGGCAACGAGGCCCTGTTGATCAGGATTGCCGGCCTGTTCCCGCCCCAGGCACGCGAGATCATCGATAAACTGCGCACGGCTTTGTCCGATGAAGATGCGAAAGCCTGTGCAATGTTGCTGCATACGTTGCAAGGTGCCGCGTCCCAGGTTGCCGCCCTCAAGGCGGCTGCACACGGCAAGAAACTTGAGAACATCACACTTGAAGAAGGCGTCTCCCCCTTGAAAACGGAGTTTGATGAGTTTGCCAGAACTGTCGAAGATACGGCAATCCTTATCGAAGCGTGGCTGACCAATGGCGTATCAGAAACCGCGCCAGCCAACGGCCAGAACGAGGACCTGATAAACTTGTTGAATTTGCTTGAAGCTGGAAGCGCTGATGCGATGGAAAAATTCAAACAAGTGACATCTGAGCTGGCGGAATTGACTTCTCACGATCAGGTCGCAGTCATGGAGAACCATCTGCGCAATCTTGACTTCGACATTGTTGCCGAAATGATCAAACCGATTGCGAAAAGTAACGCAGAATAACAAACCAGACGCCAAAATCCGGTGGTTAAGCACTTACGTTATCGCTGGTGCGTCCCAACTCGGTCACGAGATATGAAACCAGCAATTTGCCAATATGCGAAACGTGATCAAGGTGGGCAACAAACTGCGCAATCGATTGCCGGAGTGCGTCTTGATCCGACTGATTTTCCTGAACCATCGCAAAGTTATTTGCCAGTGACTTCGCGTACGCACTGCCCTTTGGATCACCGACCAGAGACAGCATACCACCCAGTGTTTGGAGCTCTCTTACGATATCCTCTTGCACATCTTCTGGAATATGTTCGGTCAATTGACCGCGGACACGTCCGATATCAAGGACAAGGCTTTCAAGCGCACGGTTATATGATGCGATGCTGCCATCAAAATTGCCAATCGCAGCCTTAAGGTCGATACCGAATTCACCTGCAAGTGACGTCGTGCGTTCTGACAGGTTGATGTATTCCTTATCGGACGTCTCGGCTGGTTTTCCGCGCAGGTTGCTGGCAATGGTTGCTGCAATCTCTTTTGCCAGAAACGGCTTTTGCACCACGTCTTGCGCCCCTGCCTTAAAGCAATCGCTGCGCACGGTTTCCGATGTATTTGCTGTCATAATGACAATTGGCAAAGAAAGATAACCAAGTGACCTGATCTGCTTGACCGCAGACAAGCCGTCAAGATCGGGCATATGTATGTCCATCAGAACAAGGTCAAGCGCACTGGCGGCGCTCTGGATTGTCGAAATTGCCCCATAGCCGCCACCGGCCGTGATGACCTTTGCCCCGTACAAAGACAGGAACTCCTTGGCGACCTCAAGGTTCATGGCATTGTCATCAACCACCAGAATTTTCCGTCCCGCCAACATGTCGACCTCCGGCTTTTTCTCGATGCTTGCGAGCACAAACTTATCAGGCTCATATTTGTGGGCCATGGCATCAGCAACCGCGTCCAGCAACATGGTTACACTGACCGGCTTGGTCAGAAATCCGTTGATGACTTTTGATCGGTCCAGGGAGTTTTTTGACATGAAATCGTGACTGTGTGCCGTGATCATCACGATAATAGGAAGCTTCCCACCATCGATTTCCTCACGGATTTTTTGTGAGGTATCCCAGCCGTCAATGTCTGGCATACGCCAATCGACCAGTACGATGTCATAGGCCGCATCCAGGGCGGATTTAAAATTCATCATATGCAATGCAGACTCTCCCGACGCAGCGACGTCTGCATGCCACCCTATTTCGTGGGCAAGTTCCTGAAGCACCTCGCGAGACGCCGGATTGTCATCAATGATCAGAGCGCGAAGGTTTTTCAGATGATTCGGGACAACAAAGGCGGCTCCCATATCGTCCGTGACAACACCTTTTAACGTCAGTTTAAAGCCGGGATTATCAGTGAAAAAGCGGCCAGCTTGCAGTTCGCCTTTGACGGCACCTGCAAGGCGCCTTGCGATTTCAAGATCAAGACTGATCTTGTCGGGATCGTGAATGGAACCGGTTTTGATCCGGGGCAACGTGGCTGAGTTCTGCAGGACCTCAATGTTCAGTTCAGTCGTACTGTTATTGCTCTCAAAAATTCTTGGCCTGACAATAACTGATCCGTCCAGGTCGGTCTGGACGATATGCGCCACAAGATGGCCAATGAGCTTCTCAAGTACCTCCCGCGGGAACCTTACATTTCGGAAGACAGAGCGATCCGTATCGTACAGCACCTCGAAAGTATCGGAATCGGTGCGACGGTTCAGAGTATCGGAAAGGCCACGTAAAAGCTCGTCAATGCTGTAAACGTTGCCAGCCTGGCCGGAATACTCGTCGATTTCGAAGAAATCGATGAGGGTATCAACACTCTCAAGAATCAACTTGGTAGAGCCATCAAGGGCATCAAGATATTTTGTTTGTTGCTTGGGATCAGGGCCACCTCTCAGAAGCTCGATCATGCCGAGCAACCCGTGCAGTTCGGTTCTCAAGCCATGATTGAGCTCCTTTAGCAAGGTGCGGTCATCGTCACGCAGCCGCAAGGCCTCTATCATCTCAATTCTTCGGTTCTCGCCAAATTTGGCTTCGGACAGGGGTTCGGCGATCTCGATAAACAGGGCCCGATCCTCGGGCCCGGGATACCCCACCCAAGTCAGATGAAACACACCGCGACTTTTCACCTTGCCGCGCAGGCGAAGCTCTCCGGCAAGATAGCCTGACTTGCCAATTGCCAGCTGGGACGTTTCGATGTCCCAGACATCACCGCTTGAGGAGTGATTGTTAAAGGTAATATGTGCTTCTTTAAGGCGGTTTCTTGAGACACCCCAAAGGCTCTCAAGAATATGATTGCTCTCAAGAATCTGTCGGTTCTGGTTGATGATCAGACAAGGCGACAAAGAGATTTCAAGGTAATCCTTGAGGTTCTCCAGACCTGCGTGACCGTTCGTTTCTTCGTTATCTGTTGATCGACGGTCATCCCAAACAAGCTCGTTGGGCAAAAAGTAGCCGGAAAAGAACGCAGCAATGCTCGACATCAAAGCCGCAATGACAATGGCGGGATGAAGTTCATAGTCACCCCCAAGGGTCGCAAGTGAAACGACAACCAGAGCGCAAGATACACAGAAAACTGCCAGCGGCCAGAACCGACGACTTTTCAATACTTTCTCCACCGACGGAAATATCTACCGAACTGATATTGGGACGAATTGTTGTCGTTCAAGTTGCGCAGTATCTTTGATTTATTTTGCACAACACCTTGCGTCATCAGATCAAACAAAAAACCGGATACAAGTGAACAGCTTGTCTCCGGCTTTGTTTTTGACGGGTCGTGACCTTGTCGGTCGTCACTTCCTGATCACAGCATCCCTTCGGACTTTGCCCAATCCAGCGCCTGATCAAGTGCGCGGCCCAGACGGGCGTGGATTTCGCGGACATCGTCCTCGGTCACGATCAGCGGCGGGCAGAGTGCAACCGTGTCATAGACATTGCGGCAAATAAGCCCTTCTTCCGCGGCAAGGGCGACGACCTTGGCGGCAACAGCACCCGGTTTGCCAAATGGCTGTTTGGTTTTCTTGTCTGCCATCTCAAGGCCCGCAATCAGGCCAACACCACGGATTTCACCAATCAGCGGATGATCGGCAAAGGCACGCAAACCATCCTGGAACAGCGGTTCCAGGCGTTTGGCATTGCCCATCAAATCGCGCTCTTCGATGATGTTGAGGTTTTCCAGACCAACCGCACAGGCAACCGGATGTCCGGTGCCGGTAAAGCCGTGGCCGAAATTGCCAAGCTTGGCGGTGTTATCGGCAATCGCGTTATAGACCTTGTCATTCACCACAATCGCGGCCAGCGGCATGTAGGACGAGGTAAGCTGTTTGGATGTCACCAGAATGTCCGGGGTGAAGCCGTATTTTTCGCAACCAAAGCGTTCGCCGGTCCGGCCAAAGCCGTTAATGACTTCATCGGACACGACCAGAATGTCGTACTTGTGGCAGATTTCAACCACACCTGGCCAATACCCCTCAGGCGGGGTCATCACGCCACCGGCACCCATGACCGGTTCGCCGATAAAGCCAGCAATGGTTTCCGGGCCTTCGGCGATGATCGTGTCTTCAAGTTCCTTCAAAAGACGCGCGGTGAATTCGGTCTCGGACTCGCCTTCTTCGCCATAGCGCCAGTAATGCGGGCAGGTCAGATGGGTCACCGGAATGGCAGGAAGATCAAAGTCCTTCTGGTTGCCGGCAAGCCCGGTCAGCGAGCCCGAGGCAATCGTAATCCCGTGATAGGCCTTGGTGCGCGACAGGAACTTCTTCTTTTCCGGACGACCCAGACCGTTATTCAGGAACCACGCCATCTTGACGACGGTATCGTTGGCTTCCGACCCGGAATTGGTAAAGAACACACGGTTCAGGCCTTCGGGCGTCATTTCCACCAGTTTTTCGGCCAGACGGATCGACGGCTCATGCGCCTTGTGCGCAAAGCTGTGATAGTACGGCAGGCGTTTAAGCTGCGCATAGGCGGCGTCGGCCAGACGGGTTTCGGAAAAACCGACGGCAACCGACCACAGGCCAGCCAGCCCTTCGATATATTCCTTGCCTTCGCTGTCGGTGACGCGCGCGCCATTGCCCTCGGTCATGATCATCGGGCCCTTTTCCTCATGCAGGCGCATGTTGGTATAGGGATGCATTGAGTGGGCGACGTCCGAGATGTGGAGCGAATTCGGGCGATGGTTCATGTGAAACTCCCGTTTAAAAGATGATGCCCATGCTGGGGGCGGCGATTATGGGTGTAGTGTAATTGGTGGCGTTAAAATGCGCCATTGGTGAGATTGCAAATGGCGCGGATCAGGTTGGCTCAAGGGCCGGAGCCCGGACCCCCAGATAACCTGACAGGAACGATGCCAGCGACTTGGGCAATGCGGGCGAAAGATAACCGCCCTCTTGCACAAGAACGGTGGGGTAGCCTGCGGCCGCGATCTTTTCGCCCGCATGGCGCAGCCCGTCCCAGGTTACTTTCATGCCCATTAACGGATCATCCTCATGGGTATCAAGCCCCAGGCCAAGAACCAGCGCGTCCGGCTTGAAGGCGGCGACTCGTGTCAGTGCGGTATCAATGGCCGAAAGCCAAGCCGCGTCGGTGGTGGTGCGAGGGAGGGGGAGATTGAGGTTATAACCCTCACCGGCCCCCGTGCCGGTTTCCCCGGCAAAGCCGGTAAAGAACGGGTAATAGTCCGTGGGATCCGCATGGATCGAAACCGTCAGGACATCATCACGGTCATAGAAAATATCCTGCGTCCCGTTGCCGTGATGAACATCGATATCCAGTACCGCAACGCTTTCGTGCTTGGTGCGCAACCGTGCCGCTGCAATCGCGGCATTGTTCAAAAGACAATGACCCGCCGCAATTTCCGCACTGGTATGATGCCCGGCCGGGCGACACAGCGCATAGGCGTGGGGTGCGCCTGCCAGCACGGCGTCCGTTGCCGCAACCGCGCAATCGGCGGCCCGCACTGCTGCCCGCCAGCTATGCTTGCCGATCGGGGCGGATGTATCACCCATATGCCAGCCGGCACGGGCCAGAATGGTTTCCGGATAGGATGATGTGGCAGCGCGGGGGAACACATTGGGCACAACTTCCGGGCCAGCGTCGGGCAGTTTTTGCCAATGATCCCAGGCGGTTTCAAGGAAGTCGAGAAACCGTTTTGTATGGACGGCTTCCAGTGCAGCCTGTGGGGCAGGTGCTGGGGCGGTTACCGAAAGCGAAAGCGCATCAAGCCCGGCAAGCAGAAGTCTTGCGCGTTCGGCCTGTTCGGCATTGCGCTGGATCTTGCCATAGGTCAGGCGAAACAGCGGATCATGCGTTTCGGTTTCGGGGGCGTAGAAGCATTTCATATAGAAGTCTTGCCTTCTTCGAGGATGCGGAACTGCTTGGTGACGATGCGTTGCGCCTCGCAAATGTGATAGCGGATCGCATCAATCGCCATCGCCGTATCTTGCGCACGCAATGCCTCAAGGATCGGCTCGTGGGTTTCCGCAATCTGGGTCGGATCATCGTAAAGCTGTCCGATCAGCATGATGCTGAATTCGGTTTCGATGGCGATCTGTTCAAACACGGTCAGGAATTTCGGGTTGCCACTGCCCGTACACATCAGACGGTGAAACTGCATGTCGGCTTCGACCTGGGTGAAGATATCGGCATCAAGGGTCGCGACCCGGTGCAGTGCTTCAACCTGTGCGCTAAGTACGGCTTCCGTCTCTTCGTTCCAGTTTTGAACCAGCCGTTGGATCACCGCAATTTCGATGGCCAGACGCAGCTCATAGAGATCATCAAGCGCCTTGGCGGAAATCTGACGTACGAAAAAGCCCCGGTTTGGTTCGGATGTCACAAGCCCCGAGCTTTCCAGTAAACGCGCGGCCTCACGGACAGGCGCGCGGCTCACACCCAGTTCGCGGGCCACAACCGATTCCGACAAACGTGCACCGGGTGCAAGCTTTCCGCTGACGATTGCCTTGCTCAGCAGTTTGGCGACGCGCTGTACGAGTCCCTCGCGATCAAGCTGTTGGAAGCCGGAAGATGGCTGTGTTTCTGTCATGTGCAAGCCTGATGAAGATGTGTCCGAGTTCTTTGTAATCAGCGCGTCGGCAATGCCAACGAATTTGTATGATTTAAAGCAGTCTAGGGAATGAATTGTAGATTGTCGACAATTTACTTGACTGGACAAAGATCATACCGCAGCCTTGAAGCAATCAAAAAAAGGCAACACGAAAGGGCGGCACTAATGCGCGACGGTGCGAGTGGTCAGACGATTTCTGAAATACGACGCGATCTGGCAGCGGCCTACCGGCTGATCTCGCTGGAGGGCATGGATGATGGCATCTATACCCATATTTCGGCACGACTCCCCTCGGGACCGGGGGGCGAACAACGCTTCCTGCTCAATCCTTATGGGCTGCGCTTTGACGAAGTCACCGCAGCCAATCTGGTTACTGTCGATGAAACCGGGGCTGTGATCGACGACCCCTATGGCGCGGGTGTGAATGCGGCGGGCTTTACCATTCATTCGGCGGTCCACATGGCGCGTCATGATGCGGCCTGTGTGCTTCATACCCACACGGTGGCCGGGGTCGCGGTGTCTTCGAACAAGGAAGGCCTTTTGCCGCTTAATCAATGGTCGGCACAGTTCTATGACCGGATCGCTTTTCATGACTACGAGGGCATCGCCCTTAACCTTGATGAACGTGCCCGCATCGTTGCGGATCTCGGGGATAAATCGGTCATGCTTCTGCGCAATCACGGAACGTTGCTTTTGGGGCGTTCCGTTGCCGAGGCGGTCAAGCTGGCCCTTAATCTTGAACGGTCCTGCAAGGCGCAGGTGGCGGCCCTTGGCATGGGGCTGACACCGGTTGTGCTGCCGCACGAGGTTGCAGAACATACCGCTGGCCAATACCAGTCAATGTACGACTCTTTTGAAAACAAGGGCAAATCAGACCCGGAATGGGCGGCCCAACTTCGCAGGCTGGAAGCCTGCGCACCGGGTTACCTCGGGTAATCCATTCCACCTTGTCCAATGGCGGCATATGTCGGCTTTGGGCCATGGTTAATTACGCAAAACAAAAACAACAAAAATCTGAAATCCAGAAAACAATCAGGGATTGCTATGAAATACCTAAAACTGAAAGCGACTACGTTCCTAATCGCTGCTTCCTTGGCGTCGCCTTTGGCCGCCCAGGAAGCTGGCGGTCGTCTTGACATCGTTGTTCAGCCCGAACCGCCGGGACTGATGCTTGGCCTCGTTCAGAACGGCCCGACCCAGCTTGTCGCGGGTGATATCTATGAAAGCCTTCTGCGCTATGACGGCGATCTGAACCCGATGCCGAGCCTGGCCAAAAGCTGGGAGATCTCCGAAGATGGTCTGACCTATACCTTCAAGCTTAACGAAGGTGTCAAATGGCATGACGGCGAACCGTTCACCGCAGAAGACGTTGTGTTTTCTGCCGATGTTTTCCTGCGTGAAACCCATGCGCGTCTGCGTGCATCGCTGGCCTATGTCGAAAGCATCACCGCCCCGGATCCGATGACGGTTGTCTTCAAACTCAAGGAGCCGTTTGGTCCGTTCATCAACGCCTTTGAAAACGGCACCATGCCGATCGTGCCCAAGCACATCTACGAAGGTACTGATTTCGCCAACAACCCGGCGAACGCCAATCCGATTGGCACCGGTCCGTTCAAGTTCAAGGAATGGGTCAAGGGCAGCCACATTCATCTCGTCAAGAACGAGGACTACTATGTCGATGGCCTGCCATATCTGGACGAAGTCTACTACCGTGTGATCCCGGATGCTGCGGCCCGTGCGGTGGCGTTCGAGACCGGCGAAGTTGATGTTCTTCCGGGCGGTTCGGTCGAAAACTGGGATATCCCGCGTCTGGCCGAAATGGACGGTGTCTGTGTCACCGAAAAGGGCTGGGAATTCCTCGCACCGCTGGCATGGATGTGGCTTAACAACCGCGAAGGTCCGACCGCAAACGAGAAGTTTCGTCAGGCCGTCATGTACGCCATGGATCGTGAATTCATGCGTGACGTGGTCTGGAATGGCTATGGCAAGGTCGCGACCGGTCCGATCGCATCAAGCACCAATTTCTATTCCGATGACGTGACCATTTATGATCACAACCCGGAAAAGGCCAAGGAACTGCTCGCCGAGATGGGCTATGACGGTGAACCGCTCAGCATCCTGCCGCTGCCATATGGTGAAACCTGGCAGCGCTGGGCCGAGGCTGTTCGTCAGAACCTCAGCGAAGTCGGCATCAATGTCGACATCGACAGTGCCGATGTTGCTGGCTGGAACGAAAAAACGTCCCAGTGGGATTACGACATGGCCTTCACCTATCTCTATCAGTACGGTGATCCGGCCCTTGGTGTATCGCGCAACTATACCGCCGATCGCATCAAGAAAGGCAGCCCGTGGAACAATGTCGAGGGCTATGAAAACCCGTCCCTTGATGAAAAATGGGCTGCTGCGGCAACCATGGTCACACCTGAAGAGCGCGAAGCAGCTTATCTCGAAATCCAGAAGGAAATCGTCGATGACGTGCCCGTTGCCTGGATGCAGGAGCTGACCTTCCCGACGATCTACCGTTGCAACGTCAACGACCTGGTGACGACGGCCATCGGTATCAATGACGGTCCGCGTAACGCCTGGATTGAAAAATGAGTCTGCGGGCGGGCCACCATCGGCCCGCCCCTTTTTCTGACACCCCGCAGCAAGCGGGGCTTTCAAATACGGGATGCGACAGGGACATATGACCATTTTCGCTGTGATCGCTTCGCGGCTTTCCAAGGCTATTCTGACCTTGCTGGCCATTGCGATTCTAAACTTTTTCCTCATTCATGCAGCACCCGGTGACCCGGCTGTCGTGCTTGCGGGTGAAGCCGGTGCCGCCGACGAGCAGATGATCGAACAGCTGCGCGAACGCTTCGGGCTCGATCAGCCGCTTTATGTTCAGCTTGGCAAATACATCGCTGGCATTGTGCAACTTGATCTTGGCTATTCCTTCCGCCAGGGCGCACCGGTTGCCGAACTCATTGCTGATCGGCTGCCTGCCACACTGTTGCTCACCATGACCGCCTTTGTTGTTTCGCTTGCCTTTGGCATCGCCTTTGGCGTTGCTGCCGCCGCACGCGTTGGCAAGCCATCCGATACTGTGCTGACGACGATGGCGCTTTTATTCTATGCAACGCCACTATACTGGCTGGCACTTATGGCTGTTTTGGTGTTTTCGGTATGGTTTGGATGGCTGCCGGGCTTCGGTTATGAAACTGTCGGTGCCAATTACACCGGTTTCGCCCGCGTCATTGATATCGCCAAACACCTGGTCCTGCCTGCCCTGACTTTGGGGCTGTTCTTCACAGCCGTTTACATGCGTATGGCGCGTGCCTCCATGCTTGAAGTCTCGCAGCTTGATTTCGTCAAGACCGCCAAGGCCAAAGGCCTGTCTGACGCTGTCATTCGCCGCCGCCACATCCTGCGCAACGCCATTTTGCCGGTGGTGACACTGGCGGGTCTGCAGGCCGGTCAGCTGGTCGGCGGGGCCGTTTTGACGGAAACCGTCTTTGCCTGGCCGGGTATTGGGCGATTGATGTTCGAAAGCTTGGCTGCACGTGACTACAACACGATTTTGGGCGTGTTCCTTGTCTCTGCCGCCATGGTGATCCTGTTCAACATTGTGACCGACATTGTCTATCGCATTGTCGATCCCCGTATCGGAGCCCGTAGCTGACATGTGGAAACGTTTCAGAAGCAATATGGGCGCCATGATTGGTGTGGTCTTGCTGATCGCGGTTATCGTCATCGCCCTGATCGCCCCCTTGCTCTTTCCCGATGGGCCATGGCAAATGGTCCAGCGCCCGTTCCTCGCCCCGTTTGCGGTTGATGGCTTGCCTTTGGGCACAGATACACTGGGCCGCAATGTTGCCGCCCAGCTGGCCTATGGGGCGCAGGTCTCCCTTTTGGTCGGGCTGGTTTCAACGCTGGTTGCACTGCTGATCGGTGTGCCGCTTGGCGCGCTGGCCGGGTTCTATGGTGGTTATGCCGATGAAGGTGCCATGCGCTTCACCGAATTCTTCCAGACCATCCCGAACTTCGCGCTGGCCATTGTGCTGGTGGCGATTTTCGAACCGACCCTGTTCTCGATCACGCTGGCGATTGCGATTGTCAGCTGGCCACCGGTCGCCCGCCTTGTGCGTGCCGAAGTCATGTCAGTCCGCACCCGCGAATTTGTTGATGCCGCGCGTCTGGCCGGTCTTTCCAAACCGCGCATCCTGATCCAGCAGGTCCTGCCCAATACGGTATCCCCGATCATTGTGATGGCGTCCCTGATGGTGGCAACCGCGATCCTGCTTGAAAGCTCGCTTTCCTTCCTGGGGCTTGGTGATCCCAACGCGATGTCGTGGGGCTACATGATTGGTGCGGCCCGCACGGTTATCCGCACCAGCTGGTGGCTCAGCTTCTTCCCGGGCATTGCCATCGTGATCACTGTTTTGGCGCTCAACCTGATCGGTGAGGGACTCAATGATGCCTTCAATCCGCATCTGTCGCGAAAGGGCAAAGCATGAGTGAGACTCTGACAGTCGAACGGCTGACCATTGGTCTGCCCGAAGGGGCGGATCGCCCCTTTGCGGTCGAAAATGTCAGCCTGACCATCAACAAGGGCGAAATCCTTTGCGTGGTCGGTGAGTCCGGCTCTGGCAAGTCGATGACGGCCAATGCCCTGATGGGGCTTCTGCCCCAGGGGGTAGAGGTCAAATCCGGACGTGCCCTGTTTGAATCCCGCGATGTTCTGCGTCTGTCCGAGGCCGACAAACAGGCCTTGCGCGGCGCACAGATCGCGATGATCTTTCAGGAACCCATGACCGCGCTGAACCCGCTGATGCGCATTGGCGATCAGATATCCGAGGTCTTTGCCGCCCATGGTCTTTACACCCAGTCCGAACGGCGCAAACGTGCGCTTGATCTGGTACGGGAAGTCGGCCTGCCCGACCCGGAAAAGATCATTCGGGCCTATCCGTTCCAGCTTTCCGGTGGTCAGCGCCAGCGCGCGATGATCGCCATGGCGCTTGCCCTGGAACCGAAACTCCTGATTGCGGATGAGCCGACAACCGCCCTTGATGTCACGACACAGGCACAGATCCTGAATCTTATTCTTGATCTGCGCGAACGGCGTGGCATGGCGGTGATGTTTATCACCCACGATTTTGGGGTGGTGGCCGAAATCGCCGATCAGGTGATCGTGATGCGTGAAGGCAAGGTTGTTGAACGCGGTGATGCGGCGGCAGTTCTTGATAACCCGCAGCACGAATACACCAAACGCCTGCTTGATGCGATTCCGACCGGAAAACTTCCGGAAGCCCGCGAACTAAGCGATACACCAGCGCTTGAAATCAAGAATCTGTGCAAAACTTTCCGGACGGGTGGCGGGCTGTTCAAGCCCGTGCGCGAAGTCCGGGCAGTGGATGATGTGTCGCTCACCGTGGCACGCGGCGAGGTGCTTGGTCTGGTCGGCGAGTCAGGCTCGGGCAAATCGACCCTTGGCCGAACGGCTGTGCGTCTTGTCACGCCCGACAGCGGGCATGTGATGGTTGGCGGTGTTGATCTTGCAGCTCTGTCCGAGGAAGAACTCCGTCGTCAGCGCAACAAGGTCCAGATGGTCTTTCAGGATCCTTATGCCTCGCTCAATCCGCGTCAGCGGATCATGGGGGCCCTGACCGACGGCCCGATAAATCGTGGCGTGCCCAAGGAACAGGCACAGGCCAAAGCCCGCGAACTGCTTGAAATTGTCGGTCTGGGGGCTGATGCCGCCATGCGCTATCCGCACGAATTTTCCGGCGGGCAGCGCCAGCGCATCGGGATCGCCCGGGCACTGGCAATGGAACCTGAACTGATCATCGCCGATGAGGCCGTCTCGGCCCTTGATGTGTCTATTCAGGCACAGGTGCTTGATCTGTTGCGTGAACTGCGTGAACGGCTGTCGCTTTCAATCCTGTTCATCACCCATGATTTGCGGGTTGCAGCCCAGCTGTGTGACCGCATTGCGGTGATGCAAAAGGGCCGCTTGGTTGAAATCGGCCGGGTCGAGGACATCTTCCTTAAACCGCAGCAGGAATATACCCGCCAGCTTCTGGCTGCCGTTCCGGGTGCGGACTGGGCACAACCGGAAGAAGCCATGGCATGATTGGCGTTCTTTCCTGTAGCAGGCTCGATTTGCGGGGCATTTATGGCCCGCATTTCGAGGCCCTGGCACCCGAGCTTGACCTGCGTCTGCCAGATGAAATCGACCGGCCCGAAGATGTCAGCTTCATGGTCACTTTCATCCCGGCAGACGACGCGTTTGTTGCCTATCCCAATCTGCAGGCGGTCTATTCAATCGGGGCGGGGGTGGATGCGATCATGTCCTGTCCATCCCTGCCGCCCGGCTTGCCGGTTCACCGGGTCGAAGACCCAGATCAGGCGCGCCAGATGGCCGGTTTTGCGACCTTCCATGTGCTTTGGCATCATCGCAATATGGGCAATTACCTTGCCAATCAGAAAGCCGCCCATTGGGAACGCCATCTGACCGGCCTGTCGCCCCGTGCCCAGCGGATCGGTGTGGCGGGTTTTGGCCATATGGGTAGGGCTGTGGCCAAGGCACTGGTTGCACTTGGCTATCCGGTGGCAAGCTATTCCCGTTCCCGTCCGCAACCGGCCGAGGATGGCGTCACCCATTATACCGCCGGTGCATTTGATGATTTTCTCGCCCAAAGCGACATTCTGATCAATGTCCTGCCCCTGACCGAACAAACCAAAGGTCTATTTGGCACCAATACGCTGTCAAAACTGCCAAAGGGCGCGGCATTGATCCATCTTGGTCGCGGTGGACAGGTCGATGAGGCCGCCCTGATTGACGCCCTTGATCGCGGGCATCTGTCGGGTGCTTCGCTTGATGTGTTTGATTCCGAACCCTTGCCGCCCGAACACCCGATATGGACCCATCCCAAGGTTTTCGTCACCCCGCATGTCGCCAGCATCTGCGAACCGCAGACGACTGTCCTTTCCATTCGCCGGACCCAACTCCAACTCGTGCCCCTGTCGGCTTAACCAGCAAAGGTAGCGCCCCACATGACGACCCAGATGAGCATTGATCCGAATTCCCTTTCCGCCCGTGAATTGGCGCATCGCATCAAAACCGGCGAACTCAGCGCGACTTCGGTCATTCGCGCGACGCTTGATCGTGTGGCGCGCATCAATCCGGGTATCAACGCCATCGTTCAGGATTGCGCAGCAGAGGCGATGAAAGATGCCGAGCATCTCGATGCCCGCATTGCTGCCGGGGATGATGTTGGCCCGCTGGCCGGGGTGCCGGTCACGATCAAGGTGATTTCAGATCAGGCGGGGTATGCCACAACCAATGGCACGACGCTGGCGTCTGATCTGATCGCAACCCAGGACAGCCCGTTTTTGCGCAACATGCGTAACAAGGGCGCGATTGTCATCGGGCGCACCAACACACCGGCCTTTTCCTATCGCTGGTTTACCTCCAACAAGGTGCACGGCACGACGCTTAATCCCCATAACCCGACCCTGACGCCGGGCGGGTCTTCTGGCGGGGCCGGCGCGGCCACGTCGGCGGGCTTGGGTCATATTGGTCATGGCACCGATATCGCGGGTTCCGTGCGCTACCCGGCCTATGCCTGTGGCATTCAGGGTTTGCGCCCGACCCATGGCCGCATTCCGATGTTCAATCAGACGGGTGGGGACCGCCCGATTGGCGGGCAATTGATGGCGGTATCGGGCCCGCTTGCGCGCAGTGTCGATGATCTCAGGCTCGGGCTGGAAGGCATGTCGGGCTACGCCCCCGAAGATGTCTGGAGCGTTCCGATGCCACTGCGTGGCCCTGATTTTGTCAAACGTGTCGCGCTCGTGACCCATCCGGGTGGGATCAATACCGACCCAAGGATCGTCGCGGATCTGGAACGGGCGGCCGACATCTTCCGGTCCGCGGGCTGGACCGTCGACACCCCGGAAATCCCCGAAATCCGCGAGGCCGTTCAACTGCAAATCGACCTCTGGCTTTCCGATGATCACGAGGCAAAACTCACTGCCGCACGCAAGGAAGACGATCCCGGCGCGATTGCCCTGCTTGAACATTATGCTGACCGTGCGGCATCCATTGATATGGCAGCCTTCAGCCAGCTCTTCATCCGCCGCGCGGCCCTTATTCGTGCCTGGCGGGCGTTTCTGGAAAACTATCCCGTCGTCCTGATGCCGGTCTCGGCCGAACTGCCGTTCCGCAAGGACGAAGACCTCGAAGGCTCTGAAACCATCGCGCGCCTCTGGGAATCCCAACTCCCGCAAATCGCCATCCCGCTGCTCGGCTTGCCAGCCATCTCGATCTGCTCGGGCGTTGAAAATACCATCCCGTCCGGCGTCCAGCTTGTCAGCGCCCCCTGGCGCGAAGACATCTGCCTGACGGCCGGCGAAGTCTTGGAGCAAGGCTTCGGCCTGCCGCAGATAACCCTTTAACCTCAAAAGGGCCCGCTTTCGCGGGCCCTTTTCTTGGTATAGATGGGGGGCTTACCCAACCACATTGAACTCCGGCCCATAAGGATAGCCGGTGATGTTTTCATTGCCGTCTTCGGCGATCACCAGAATATCGTGTTCGCGATAGCCACCCGCACCCGGCTTTCCTTCGGCGATGGTCAGCATCGGTTCCATGCTGATCACCATGCCCGGTTCAAGAACCGTGTCGATATCCTCGCGCAGCTCAAGCCCGGCTTCGCGCCCATAATAGTGCGACAGCACGCCAAAGCTGTGGCCGTAACCAAATGTGCGGTATTGCAGCAAATCGCGCTCGGCAAAGAACGTGTTGATCTGTTCTGTCACGTGTGCACAGGACGCGCCGGGTTTAAGCAAGCTCATGCCAAATTCATGGGCCGCCACATTGGCGTTCCAGATTTTCAGGCTGGCGTCATCGACCTCGCCCACAAACATCGTGCGTTCAAGGGCGGTGTAATAGCCCGAAATCATCGGGAACGTGTTAAGCGACAGGATATCCCCACGCTTAAGCTTGCGCGCGGTCACCGGGTTATGCGCCCCGTCGGTATTGATCCCGGACTGGAACCAGACCCACGTATCGCGATATTCCGCATTCGGGAAGCGTTTGGCGATCTCAAGTTCCATCGCGTCACGTCCGGCCATGGCAACGTCAATTTCACGCACCCCTTCCCTGATCGCGTCCCGGATGGCATAGCCGCCCACATCGGCAACCTGCGCGCCATGGCGGATCAGCGCGATTTCGGCTGCTGATTTGTGCATGCGCTGGCGCATGGTCGCCGGCGCAATATCCTTGCTGTTTGACGGTTTGAGGAACTCATCCAAAAGCGCCTTTTGCGCGAGGCTGATATGATCGCCCTCATAGCCAATCACCTTGCCCGGCCCGGTCACCGAAAGAATGGCGCGCCAGTAATTGTTTCGCTGCCAGTCGGTATAGGTGATGTTGTCGCCATGACAGCGCCGCCACGGTTGGGCGGCATCAATGCCGGCACTGATCGTGACACTTTCGCCTGGTGTGACGACAAGCCCGTAAGGTCGGCCAAAGGCGCAATACAAAAAGCCCGAATAATAGGCGATGTTATGCATGGAGGTGAAAACACAGGCCTCAACCCCGGTATCGGCCATGTGTCTCCGCAAGCCCGCAAGACGGGCATCATATTCGGCCGCCGCAAACGGCAGGACGCGGTCACCTTGGTGGAAACGGTAAAATTCCGGGCGATCCATAAACGAGTTCCCTCTTTTACGCGCTGCGCATCAAAAGGGGCTGAGACCTCCCCTTGTGCAAACAGCGACAAAGCAAGATCCCGGCGTTCAGGATATGTATGGTGATGGTCGGGCGCGTGGTTCAGATCGTTTTTCACGCTGGCGACGCCATCGCCTGCCCTGGATGAACTTTGGCGATGGGCGCTTCCAATGGCAAGCAAATTTTACGCACCCATAGCATAGATCACAGCACGCCCCGCCTTGTTCCCATATGGTCACACTATCACAAGCAAAACGGGCACAAGCAAAACGGGACCCCTTGTGTAAGCCTCACCATACGTTTGTATGGTTAACAGTACTTTTTTAACAGCTTGGCGCTTTACTGTCAGAGAGCATTCAGGGTCCTGACCCTAAAACGCGGGCAAAAACGGACACGCGGCGTGGCAGAAGAAAACGAAAACGGCGAAGACGAAAATAACGAAGGCGGCAGAACAGCCGCCAAGGCGGCGATGAAACGCATCGCCGCAAAGGAACGACGCGAAGCACTCCGCCGTCAGCGTCGACGGCGCATGATTGTGTTCGGGGTGTGTTTCTCTGTCGTGTTCCTGACCATTTTCGGCATCATCTATTCAATCAAGTCCAATCTGGACCTGAGCCGCAACATGGTGCGCAGCCCGGAAATCCGGATTCTCGGCTATGACGGTGCCCTGCTTGAAACCATCAAGGGGCATTACAGCCAGGACGTGTCGCTGACAACATTGCCCGAACGGGTTCAGAATGTCTTTGTCGCGGCGGCTGATCCGGACTTTTTTGATCATCTCGGGGTATCGGGCGCTGATTTCGCACGGATTTTCAGCACCCAAGATGCGCCGGGATCGACGATTACCATGAAAGTCGCGCGCAGCTTCTTCAAGCGCAAGGACAGCGGCCCCGGACGCCATATGCAGGAATTTCTGGTTGCCCTGTGGCTGGAATGGAATTTCAGCAAAAAGACGATTTTGCGAAGCTACCTTGAACGCAGCTATGTCGGGCGCGGTATTTTTGGCATTTCTGCGGCCTCCCGGCTTTGGTATGGCGGCCCGGCAGAGCGCATGACCCTGCATCAGGCCGCTGTTCTGGCCGCAGCCATCAGCGATCCGGAAACCTTCAATCCGCTGTTTTATCCGCGTGAAACCGCCGAAGAAGCCAACAAGATTTTGGCCCGTCTGGGTCAGTACAAGTTCATCGAGGCGGACCGTGTTTCGGCCTTGACCTTGATTGAGCCGCAACTTGATGTGCAATACGCCGAAAACGTGCTTTCGGGCTATGTCGTGGACATGGTGCTCGAAGAAGTTGCCGACATCGTCGGCTATAGCAGCCGTGACATCGACGTTCTCACCAGCATCGACTGGACAATCCAGAATCTGGCACAGCAAATTGTCCCCGAAGTCGCCAAATTGCGCATCAAGCCGCGCGGCGCAAACCAGACCGGGCTGTTGTCGATCAGCCCCGAAGGACGCATTCGTGCGATGATCGGCGGTGCGGATTATTCACCATTCCAGCGCAATCGCGTGACCGAGGTTAGGCGTTCTGCCGGGCGCATGATCAAGATCGCCACCTATTATTATGCCCTGAATCAAAACAGCGACCCGGCGCAATGGGTGCGCGACAATCGCATGGCGGTGGGCGGCTGGCGGCCGATCAACCCTGATCATGACTATATGGGCATGATTTCACTGCGCGAGGCATTTGTGCGTGACGTCAACACGGTACCAACCAGCCTGGCTGATCACTTCGGGCTATTGAATGTCCGGCAGTTTGCCCACGACATCGGGATCAAAAGTCCGCTTTCAACAGACATCCGGACCGTCGTCGGGCTCGACCCGGTCACCATTTCCGATATCACCGCCATCCATGCCCTGCCGCAAAATTCCGGCAAGCCGGTCCAGATGACCCTGATCAACAGGGTGTCATATACCGGGGATGAAAGCGCGACACCGGTCTATCAGCGCGTTGACGCGGTTCAGGAAAAACAGCTGACCGACGAGGCCATCCAGGGATCATATGTGCTGTTTGCCAGTGTTACCGATCCGCAGGTGCGCCTTGATCGGCCCTTTGCCGGGTATGGAACGGTGGCCGGCGGGCGTTCTGATGCGTGGTATGTTGGCTTCTCGTCCGATCTGATCACAACGGTATGGGCTGGCAATGATGACGGGTCGCGTATGGACGTGCGCGGCGAGGTAGAGCTTGCGTCTTTGTGGCGGTTATTTATGCTGGACGCGCATGATGGATTGCCCATTCGTTCAATGGTCCGTGCATCATCAGAACGCCGTCGCGCAGGCGATGGCGTAAAGGATCTGTGGAAGCACGATCAGGCAAGCAATAATAACTGACAAAACCGTCGCAGAACGGGGAGACGGGGGACTCCCTCCTCGGTTGGGACAAAAATTGACATTCGCCGGAAACAGCGGCGCGATCACCTGTTGGACGCGATTTTGGGGCGCGTTGACATAACCGGTGAGTTCGCGTGTGCCAGGGCCGGACCAGACCGATAGGTGCGTTTGTGGCGCAAAGAGAATTCAAAAGACAGAAAAGTGTCCGTAAGGGATCGAAAGGTTCCAAAAAGACCAAAAAACGGGTCAGCAGCGCGCGCAGGAAGGGCGGTGGTCTTTTCGCGCGCCTCGGCGATATGATTCCGGGGCCGGAAGCCATTGCAAAATTCATCGTTCTCGGCTCGATCTGGGTCATGGTTCTGGGCGGCGGGGTTGTTGCCTATTACGGCTATGGCCTGCCAGACAAGGTCAGCTTTGATGTTGCGAGCGAACGCAAACCATCCATCCGCGTGATCAGCATTGATGGCCAGAATCTGGCCGCCTATGGCAATCGATACGGAAACCCGGTCGAAGTGCGTGACCTTCCCGATTATGTCGGTCAGGCCTTTGTTTCCATCGAAGACCGCCGCTTTTATGACCATTTCGGCATTGATGTCGTTGGTATCATGCGTGCAGCCTGGGCCAACCTGACCGCCGGGCGCATTACCGAAGGCGGCAGCACCATCACCCAGCAGCTCGCCAAGAACCTGTTCCTGTCACCCGAACGTTCCTTTGGCCGCAAGATCGAAGAGGTGCTTCTGGCCATCTGGCTGGAATTCAAGTTTGATAAGCAACAGATCCTGTCGCTGTACCTCAACCGCATTTATTTCGGATCGGGTGTTTATGGCATTGATGCCGCAGCACGCCATTATTTCGGCACCGACCCGCGGCGCCTGAACCTGTATGAGGCGGCGGTTCTGGCCGGTCTGCCCAAGGCACCAAGCCGCTATAACCCGATGGTTGATCCCGAAATTGCCGCTGATCGCGCCAATGTCGTTCTGGCCGCGATGGCATCGACCGGGGCACTGACCAAGGCGCGCGCCGAACGCGCCAAACAGACCCGTGTACGAACCGCGCGTTCCGCTCAGAGCGGGCCGGGGGTTCGCTATTTCTCGGACTGGGTTCTTGATCGGGTGCGCGATTATGTTGGCTATGTCGATCAGGATCTTCTGGTACATACCACGCTTGATTCCCGCCTTCAGGAAATCGCCGAGGAAAACCTGCTCCGTGCGCTCGAAAGCAACGGTGCCAAGGAACACAATGTCGGACAGGCCGCCCTTCTGGCGATGACGCCCGACGGGGCGGTGCGCGCCATGGTCGGCGGCCGTGATTATTTTGAAAGCCAGTATAACCGCGTGACACAGGCGCGCCGTCAACCGGGCTCGGTATTCAAGCTGTTTGTCTATCTCGCCGGGCTTGAAAACGGTTTTGGCTCAAATGACTGGATGCGTGACGGACCGATCGTCATTGACGGGTGGGAACCGCGCAACTTTGATCGCAAGCATCACGGCACCATGTCGATCCGTGATGCGGTCGCGACCTCGAACAACTCGATTGCCGTACAGCTTGCCCTTGAAGTCGGCCTGGACAAGGTCATTCAAAAGGCCCGCGACATGGGCGTTTCATCGGAACTCAAACCGGAACCAAGCCTCGCCCTTGGCACCAGCGAAGTCTCGATGCTCGAGCTCACCGGTGCCTATGCCATCGTTGCCAATGGCGGTTTTGCCGTTTTCCCGCATGCGGTCAGCAAGATCACCGGCAAGGGGGGCGAAGTGCTGTATGAACGCTCTGACGACTTCCCGTCCCGTCTGATGAACCCGCTTCATGCCGGGGAAATGAACAACATGCTGGCCGCGGTCGTGTCCAAGGGCACCGGGCGCAACGCCATCATTGACCGCCCGGCCGCGGGCAAGACCGGCACGACGTCCGATTACCGCGATGCCTGGTTCATCGGCTACAGCTCCGATCTGGTGGCGGGCATCTGGATGGGCAATGACGATGGCAGTCCGATGGATGAACAGGTCACCGGTGGTGGGCTTCCCGCCGCGCTTTGGCGTGATTTCATGCTGCACGCCCACCAAAACATCCCGGTCCGGTCGCTTGGCAAGGCCGCACTCGCGCGCTCCAAAAAGATCGGCGAGGACGACAGCTGGCGCGATTTCACCGCCGGCTACAGTTCGGGCAACAAGAAGCAGTAAGGCACCTCAAGTGTCTTTGGCGAAATTACAGGCGGTCTTCGGGCCGCCTGTTTTCGTTCAACCGCTCGCTCAGCGCCGCCCCATCCCATCCCATCCGTCATTCCCGCGAAGGCGGGAATCTATGGACAGCAAATGTGAAAAGGGGACTGTCCCCCTTTTAAGCAGAGTGAGCCTCTTGTAACCGTTTCGTTTCGTAATACTCTTCGGCAACAATCGTAGTTCGGAACTCAGCTTCTTTCTCTGTTAGCTTGTTTGTAGCGGTTCGAATTTTCTCTAAGTCCACTCTGAAAAATTCTTTGCGCAAGTTTACGGCATTTACTCTCGAATGAGAGAACTCGCGGTGCAGCGCAGCTTCCAGTGCAGGGGCATCGTCGTAGTAGATGATTGCATGGACATCGAAAGGGAATGGAACACTGGCATCGCCGAGTTCTTTGACGCGGTCCATCGGATCCAGACGCCGCGTGAGACCGATTTTATAAACGTTCTCTCCAAACGAGCCAATGTTGCTAATGATATATACGTGGCCTTTTCTGGTTTGCTCGGCCAAGCTTTTAGCACGCCTCTCACTTGCTTCAGCTTCCAGAAGCTTTTCCTCAAGCTCCTTGATTCTGGATTCTGCCGCCGCCTTTTGCTCATCTCCAAGAAGAAGCAATTCTTCTCGCGCTTTTTCAAGCATATCTCGATAGATTTTCTCTTCCTGCTCAGCTTTTGCTATTGCGGCTTCGTATTCCCTAATTGCCTTTTGCTCTTCCCGTATTTGCTCTCTAATGAGGCGCTGTTCCTCTTGCTCTTCCTGCTTCTTCAACTTGTATTGATAGAACAGTCGGCATTCTTCGAACTTCAGCTTTATATATGCATCGGTAATCCCACACTTTAAGCTGAGCATGTTTTTCTCAAGCTTGTTTGCGAGTTTTTCTATCTGCTCTAAAGATCTAGAAAACCGACTTGGGGAAACTTTTCCGATTAGAAAATCACATTCGATGTTAAAGGCCGCTAACAATAACTGGCTTTGACCCTTGAGAATTTTCTTATTCTGAGCCTCATCTTGTGACAACTTTATCGAATCAGGGATCTCAACAGCTCGGTTACTAGAGATGAGCTCTTTTTGCTGATCTCGAACGCGCCGAATTTCTTCTTCAAATCGTTCGGTTGTCTCGAATAAGTAGTCGGGAGTTTCGAAATGCCCGTAACTAACAAAATCTTCAAGCCGCGAGTACAAATCGAGCTGAGGTACGAGCTCAGACATTTCGTTTTTTATGTTTGAAAGCTGAATTCTAGCATTCTTAATATTTTGAGAAATCTCGCCCTGCTCTTCCTTCAGGCACTCGACAGCTTCTATTAACGCCCCCTCAGAATCCTTAAGCTGCCGAAGGTCAGCTGTCTCAGATTTAATATTTTTGAGACTTTCATTCGCTTCGATCAGTTGCGTATTTAGCTCAGATTTCCTCGCAATTCTCTCTTCAATATCACGCTCTAATGAAGAAAAATTCTTAATTTTCTTACCAAACCGGCGACGAACAAAGGCGTATGTAACAACTACAGAGGAACAAACTGAAATCAAAATATATACTGGAAGAGAATAATCCACCTACATCAACTCCAAATCAATAATTGTCTCTCTAAGGTTCTTTCTACGGATACATCTCTTCTCGTAGGCGATTTTCTCTTCCTCGCGATTTTTTTGAATCGCGACCTTTAGCAGCTCCTTTTGGCGCTTTTCTTTCTCTTTCTGCAGCTTTAGCTTTTCCCTTTCTCGCTCACGCTGCAAACGCTCCCGTTCTCGCTGACGTTGCAGGGCCTCTCTCTCTCTAGCCCTCTCCTGTCGCTCTCGTTCCTTAATGGCTCGTCGGTTAGCCCTATCAATGGCCTTAACAACCTTAATAGTCGTCCTTAAAGCGCTTCTTCGAGCCATAACTTGCAATCCCAACTTGAGCCTTTATCGATACAGTAGACCTATGCTCACCGGACCAGCCTGTAGAGCAAGCAAATAGAACCCATGCAGCAATACCCGGAAAGATTGTGTTCCTGCTAAGATTGACACGAAAAGAAAGCAAGCGCAAATACCCGAAGCAAGGTTAATGCTTCCAACAGGGCGAAAAGAAAGTGAAAAGGGGACAGGTTCATTTTTTCCTTATTTCCGCTAAAACCACAAAAAAAGACCGGCATCGCTTTCACGAGCCGGCCTTGAGTTTGGCTTGCTTTGATCACATCGGGGGGGATGTGATCGGGAGTTTCTCACCTGTCAAAACCCCGTGGGTGCAGCATCGGGATGGGAGACATTCTGCTGCAGGGTTCCAACTGACGGTGCGGGTGGCGCTTCGTCATGGTGAGATATCAGGCCGCGATGGCCTGATCCGTTAACGCTTCGAGGAAGTCCAGGCATTCCTCGATCTGCGAAATTTCAATGAACTCGTTGGGCTTGTGGGCCTGTCGGATGCTGCCCGGACCGCAAATGATCGACGGGATGTTGCCCTGCTTTTCAAATACGCCCCCTTCGGAGCCATATGACACCTTGCCCGAAATTTCCGGGATGATGTTGCTGACATAGGAAAAGGCGTCCGCATCCGTGCAATCACCCATGCCCGGATAGGAAAAGATCTTCTCGAAGCTAAAGCCGGTATCTTCCGCCTTGGCCTTCATCTCCGCATCCAGAGTATCCATGATGGTCTGTTGCAGACCGGCGATCACCGCTTCGGCGTCATGGTCGGGCAGATGGCGAATTTCAAAGGTGAATTCGCAATATTCCGGGGTGACGTTGGTCGCGGTCCCGCCGCTGATCGTGGTCGTCAGCATCGTGCTGTGCGGCACGGTGAAGTCTTCGTCAAACGGGCCGTTTTCTTCAAAATCCCGGGCCTGTTCGGCAATCAGGTTAATCGCACGCGATGCATATTCGATGGCATTGACGTGATTGGGGGCAAAGGAACTGTGCCCCGCCGTGCCGGTCACGCCAACCCGCATGGAATATTTACCCTTCTGGCCATTGATGACCTTCATGTTGGTCGGCTCGCCAATCACGGCCAGACGCGGTGGTGTCTCCATCGCCGCCAAGTGATCGACCATTGACCCAACACCGATGCAGCCGACTTCCTCGTCATAGGACAGGCAAAGATGAAACGGGATTTCAAGATCACGTTTGACCAGTTCCGGGATCATCGCCAGCGCGCAGGCCGAAAAGCCCTTCATGTCCGCCGCCCCACGACCATAAAGCTTGCCATCGCGCTCGGTCAGCTCAAACGCCGGGCTTTCCCAGGTGGTTTCAAGGGCGGGCACCACATCGGTATGACCCGAAAGCGCAATGCCCGGTACCCCTTTGGGACCGATGGTCGCCAGAAGGTTGGCCTTCTGTCCGGTTTCATCATGGAACAGCGTCGACTCAATGCCGTATTCCGCCAGATAGTCACGGACGAAATGGATCAGACCAAGATTGGAGTTTTTGCTGGTCGTGTCGAACGCCACCAGTTTGCCAAGCAGATCAATGGCATTGTGGAGACGCGACATGTTTGGTTTGGACATTTTATCTTCTTTTTTGCTCGGATCAGGACGCAGATGCCGCATCGGCATTGCGATTGTTGCGCCATTTCTTCCATTCGCGGCGAATGGTCAGGATGACGAACAGAACGGTCAGGGCAAAGAAGCCCCAGGAAATCCATGACTGGAAGAAGACACCAAGATCACCGCGCGAAATGGCAAGCGACCGGCGCATATTGTCTTCAAACATCGGGCCAAGGATAAAGGCGATCAGGAACGGGGCTGCCGGGATGTTGAGCAACATCATGGCAAAGCCGACCACACCCATCACCAGAAGGACTGTGACATCAAACGGGCTGGCCCCGATGGAATAGATGCCATAAACGCACAGGATCAGAATGCAGGGCAAAAGCAGCGTCTGGGGAATGCGCGAAATCTTGGTAAAGGCACCGGCTGTTGCCTTGCCTGCGATAAACAGGAAGACAGAGCTAAACAGGATGCCGATAAACAGCGCATAGACATCGCCCAGATTGTTCTGGAACAGAAGCGGTCCCGGTGTCAGGCCGTGGATCATAAAGGCACCGAGCATCACACCGGTAATCACATCCCCCGGCACGCCAAGGGCCAGAAGCGGGATCATGGTGGCACCACAAGACCCGTTATTGGCGGACTCGGATGCGGCAATGCCTTCAAGCTCACCCTCGCCGAACTTGTCACCGTTTTTCGACGTCCGGCGCGCTTCGCTATAGGAAAAGAAGGCGGCTGTCGACGGGCCAATGCCGGGGATCGCACCAAGGATCACGCCAATGATTGATCCGCGGAAAATCGATTTGATCGACCCGCGAAACTCCGCAAGGGTCAGGCGGTTATCGCCAAGCTTCATCGCATCGTTGTTTTCTTCCGGGCGGAAGACAACCATCTTGATCAGTTCCGGCAGGGCAAACAGACCGATCAGAACCGGCACCATGCCAAGACCCGATTTCATGTCTTCGGAAAGCGCGAACCGATAAGATCCGTAAATATCCTCGCCCACGGTCGCCAGAAGCAGGCCAAGACAGGCCGAAATGATCCCCAGAACCAGCGAACGGCCCGAAATACTTGCCACGATGGTCAATGAAAACGCCATCAGCATGAAGAATTCCGGCGGTCCGACCCGCAGCGCAAAGGTCGCCAGCGGAATGGCCAGGAAGAACAGCGAAATGTTCGAAATAAAGTCACCGATACAGCTTGATACCAGCGCGATATTCAGGGCCTTGCCACCCTTGCCGGCACGCGCCAGCGGATAACCGTCCAGCACCGTGCACGCGGCCGATGCCGTCCCCGGTGTCTTGATCAGAATGGCCGAAATCGACCCGCCATAGGTTGACCCTTTATACAGCGCCACCAAAAGCAAAATGCTGGTGACCGGCGGCAGGTAAAACGTAAAGGGCAGTGCCAGCGTCACGGCCATTGTTCCGGTCATGCCCGGAATGGCACCGATGATCACCCCGGCCCAGATCCCGGCAAACATCGCCAGAAAATTCGGAAGGGTCGCGACCGCCTCAAAGGCGTAAAGCAATTCATTCCACATAACGTTCGGGGCTCTCGGTTAAAGTGTTACGAGGTCAGAAAGGCTGAAAGACAACAGCTTGCCTTCGGGGAAGGGCGTGTGCGTGACCTTGGTAAACAGCAGATACAGCAAGACCGGGAAGATGATCGAAAGGCCGATCATCCAGAATTTGCGTTCGAAATTGCCCGTCATGATGAACAGCACGCCAAGCAACAACACCGTTGCCGGAACAAAACCGATCAGGGGCATGCCATAGACAAAGGCGGCAAACACGATCAAGACGCCAACAAAGCGCTGAATGTGGGTCTTGTTGCCAAGCACGCGACTGCCAAGGCCTTCGACCTGATTGCGGCTGGCTTCGCGCATCTTGGGAAAGGCAAGAACAAGGGCAAGAACCCCCATCACCAGCCCGATCACCGCGACCACGCGCGGCCACATGTCAGGTGGCGGGGCAAAGCCCGGAATGAAAGACGGAACCTTCACATAGATCGGAATCAGAACGAACAGGATGACGGCAAAGAACACCGTGGCCACCAGTCCGGCATAGAAATCGCGATTTTGGTTCATGGTTCCGTCTCGCATCAAAAGTCTGAATTAAACGACGTTGGTAGGGTCGGGACCCTATCGCTTACTGGATGTAGCCAAACTTCTTGGCCATGCCGTTATAGAGCTCGTACTGGCTCTTGACGAAGGCGGCCGGGTCCTGATCACCAATGATCGAGGTCGAGCCACGCTTGGCGGCAAGGTCAAGCCACTGTTCGTCGGTTGCAACCTGACCCAGGATCTCGGTCCATTTCGCAACGACGTTTTCCGGAAGACCCTTCGGAGCATACAAACCGCTCCAGCCGCCAACCTGACCAGCCTGTGCATAGCCGAGTTCCTTGGCGGTCGGGACGTCCGGCAGTGCGGCCATGCGCTTGGGCGAATAAACCATCAGCGGACGCATTTTACCGGCTTCGATGTGGGGCATCAGTGAACCGGCAGCAATGGCCAGGAAGTCAACGTGACCGCCAAGAAGGGCAGCAGCCAAAGCAGAGCCGCCTTTGTATGGCACGAGGGTGGAAGCGGTCAGCGGGTCAAGACCAACGTCAGACAGCAATGCCTGAACCGTAAAGCCGTCAATCGCGGTGGGGCCGGATGCGGCATAGGTGGTTGCACCGTTGCTGTCTTTGATTTTGGCAATCAGCTCGTCGATGTTCTGGATGTCGGAATTGGCGTTAACAGCCAAAATCATCGGGGTTGCTTCAAGCATGCCAAGGAAGGTGTAGGCATCCCAGCCAACCGGGCTGTCGGTGTAAACAGCCGGATAAAGCGCCATGCCGACACGCGACAGAAGAAGGGTATAGCCATCCGGGTCCGCTTCGGAAACAAAGCGCGCGCCATTCATGCCGCCATTGCCGGTTTTGTTGACAACAACGACCGGCTGCCCGCCGGTATACTTGTTTGCGGTCTCTGCCAGCGCACGGGCGGCCAGGTCAGATGCACCGCCAGCGCCATACGGCGCGACCAGCGTCACGGCCTTCTCGGGATAGGCATCGGCCTGGGCTGTGGAAATCATGGTTGTCGTTGCAAGGATGGCAGCAGCAATGCCGGCTGCTTTTTTGAGCTGTCGAAACATTTTCATGTCTCCCTGGATGGTGGTGGCAGGATTGCCGGAGCTCAGACGGGTTTTCACTCTGTCTTTTGTTTTTGTGCCTTCCTGCATAACCAAAGCATAACTGGTGACGCAAAAAATTAATTCCAGTATAACTAAAATACATACTGAAAGACCCGGTGCGGATGAAAGCCGAATGTCGGAGAGAGTGATTTGAACCTGCGCGAACTTGAAAGTTTCAATGCCTTTATGACCCACGGTTCTGTAACGCGTGCGGCTCAGGCGATGAACATTTCCCAGCCGATGGTCAGCCGGTTGCTGAACAATTTTGAAAAATCGGTCGGGTTTGAACTGTTTACCCGCAAACGCAATCAGCTGACCGCCACCAGCGAGGCCCAGCAGTTCCATGCAACCGTGCTGCGATCGCTGAATGCCTTTCGCGAGGTTGAAACCCAGGCGCGTGCGATTGCCAATGATCAGCTCGGCGCAATCCGGATCGCTGCCCAGCCGATCTATGTCGATACTTATCTGCTTGATGTCATTGCAAAGTTCAAACAGAACCACCCGAACGTTTCGATCAGTATTACTGATACGGGACTCGAAGGGATGCTTGACATGATTGCCACCCGGCAATGCGATCTGGGCATCGGGATTACCCTTGATCTGCAGGACCCCGATGTTGTGATCACCCCGCTTGCGCAATCGCGTGCCGTCTGTCTGATGCCGGTTGATCACAGACTGGCAAAGTTTGAAACCATCGATATCGATTTGCTGCGCGGCGAGGACTTTGTCGAGCTGTCCATCGGATCCCCCTTGCGCACCAAGATCGACTATATCTTCCAGATTGCCGGCTGGCCGCGCAAAATCGCGGTCGAGGCCCGCACGATCCGGACAATTTCGCGCCTTGTCGAACGCAATGTCGGCATTGCTGTCAGCGATCCGTTCGCTGCCCTTTTGGCCGATACCGACAAGGTGGTCGCGCGGACTTTGACGCCCTCCATCGAATGGGATGTCGCGCTGTTTACCTCGTCACGTGAACTGAGCGCGGTGGAAAAAAGCTTTCTGGCATTCCTGCGGGCCGAATTGCCAAATCTGCGGGCCAGTGGCTGTATTGTATGAGGATTTGATGTGCTGGGTTTTCGCAGCTGATCTGTGAAACATCTGTGAAACACCTGTGAAACAACGATTATTCAGAAATTTTGAATAATGCCCCGGATTATTCAATTTCCTTTATCGATTGCCAGCTTGGCGGCAAGCCCCAAAAAGATACATCCGGTCGCGATCTGAAAGGCACGGGCAATCTTCGCAGACCGTGACAGAACCTGCCCGATTTTCCCGGCAAAACTGCCCACCAGGCAATTGATAATCGTCCCGCCGATATTCAAAATCAGCCCGAAAATCAGGAACTGCAACAACACCGACCCGCGTGACGCATCGACAAACTGCGGAATAAACGCCAGCACAAAGACAATGATCTTGGGGTTCAGAAGGTTCACCACAATCCCGTCCCGCCAGGCGGCAAACGCGCCGGAACGCTTGGTTTGTGCGGGTTTCAGGCGCTGATCTGTACTTCGAAACGCACCAATCGCCAGCCACACCAGATAGGCAATCCCCGCCCAGCGCAACACATCAAGTGCCACCGGATGAGCGGCAACGAGTGCCGCCAGACCCAGTCCCGCAAGCATGGTGTGGATCAGCGCCCCCGTGGCAATCCCGAAACTTGCCGCATTGCCCGCCATCGGCCCCGATTTGATGCCCTGACCCAGACAAAACAGCATGTCATTGCCCGGCGTCATGTTCAGCGCCAGCGCGGTGGGGATGAAAATCGCAAGGGTTTCAAAAGGGATCAGCATATCGGGGCGTCTTTCCGAACGGAATGTGGGGGATGCTTATTTTACGGTTGGCGTCGGGGTGGCTGTGGCGGTGCGCAATGTCAGGTTCCCGCGCCATAGCGATGCAGGGCTGGCCCGTTTTTCTTCAGCCAGTGTTGCTGCTTTTTTGACGGGCCATACAAATCATCTACCACGGCCCAGAAGCGGGCAGAATGATTAAGCTCCTGCAAATGCGCGACTTCGTGGGCGACGACGTAATCCAGCACATCTTCGGGGGCCAGCACCAGCCGCCAGCTGAACGACAGATTGCCCGAGGACGAACAACTGCCCCAGCGCGTCCGGGTGTCCTTTAGCGAAATGCGATTGACCTTTTTACTGATCTGTTCGGCATAGGCATGCGCACGCGGGGCGATTTCAAGCTTGGCCTGCTTCTTAAGGAAATCGGTTACCCGGCGGTTGGTGTGTTCGGGCTGACCCGACACCCAGATAACACCCGCCTCGACCCAGACTCCGCGTTTGGCATCGGGCACGGCACGAATGGCGTGATCGTGGCCCAAAAACGGAATCCACGCGCCCGGCGCAAATTGCACCCGTTCGGGCAGGCGTTGCATGTGGGCGGTGACCCAGTCGCCATGCTGATGGAGCATCGAAATCGCCATCTTGCGCGAGACCCCTTTGGGCACGACGATTTCAACGCCGTCAAATGTCGGATCGATGCGCAGCTTGAGTCGCGTCGCGCGCGCACTTGGGCGCAAACGGACCGGCAGCGGGCCGATTTTGGGCAGATCGATCTCGGTTTCTTCGGTATTCTTGAGCATTCGGTGCAGATTTTTCCAAAAGCGGGGCAAAAAGTGCGATCTTTTTGTGCCTTTTTGGAGCCAAGCCCATCTTGGGTCTTGCCCCTTAGTAGTGTTTTCCTATACTCCGCGCTCAAGGTCTAGGGGCGATTTGCGACAGATGAGTTGCAGCCCCGACAGGACGCAGGCGTTTGGTGCCGCGCCCTGCATTACATCGGAAGAAGAAAGGCGTCACTCCCATGAGCGATCAGGTCAAAAAGGTCGTCCTTGCCTATTCAGGCGGTCTGGATACCTCCATCATCCTGAAATGGCTTCGCGAACAGTATAACTGCGAAGTCGTGACCTTCACCGCCGACCTCGGCCAGGGCGAAGAGCTTGAGCCGGCCCGCAAAAAGGCAGAGATGTTCGGCGTCAAACAGATCTTTATCGAAGATCTGCGTGAAGAATTTGTCCGCGACTATGTCTTCCCGATGTTCCGCGCCAATGCACTGTATGAAGGTGTTTACCTGCTCGGTACCTCGATCGCGCGTCCGCTGATCGCCAAGCGCCAGATCGAGATTGCCAAGGAAGTCGGCGCCGATGCGGTATCCCATGGTGCCACCGGCAAGGGCAACGATCAGGTCCGTTTCGAGCTCGGCTATTATGGCCTGAAGCCGGATGTGAAGGTTATCGCACCGTGGCGTGAATGGGATCTGAATTCGCGTACAGCACTTCTGGACTTTGCCCAGAAGCACCAGATTCCGATTTCGGCCGACAAGGCCGGTGGCGATGAGCCGCCCTATTCGACCGATGCCAACCTTCTGCACATTTCCTATGAAGGCAAGGCGCTGGAAGACCCGTGGGTCAAGCCGGACGAAAACATGTTTGTCCGCACCGTTTCCCCGCAGAACGCACCTGATGCGATCACCACCATCGAAATCGAATTCGAAAAAGGTGACCCGGTTGCGATCAACGGCGAACGCATGAGCCCGGCCACCTTGCTGACCAAGCTTAATGAGCTGGCAGGCAAGAACGGTATCGGTCGTCTGGATCTGGTTGAAAACCGCTATGTCGGCATGAAATCGCGCGGCGTTTACGAAACCCCGGGCGGCACCATCCTTTTGACTGCGCACCGCGCAATGGAAAGCATCACGCTTGATCGTAATGCCGGTCACCTGAAGGACGAGCTGATGCCGCGCTATGCGGAGATGATCTATAACGGTTACTGGTGGTCGCCGGAACGTCAGGCCCTGCAGCGCCTGATCGACGATACCCAGCGTTCGGTGAACGGCACGGTTCGCCTTGATCTTTACAAAGGCAATGTCACGGTTACAGGCCGTAAATCGCCGAACTCGATCTATTCGGAAGAACACGTCACGTTCGAAGCCGACACGGTCTATGACCAGCATGACGCAGAAGGCTTTATCAAGCTGAACGCACTGCGTCTGCGCCTTGGCTATGGCAATGACGATCTGAAGTAATCACGCATCTACTGTGATGGATCGCGAACGAGGGGCGATTTCGCCCCTCGTTTTCGTTTCCAAGCCCGGCTATAACCGGGCGCATAACTTGTTCAGACAACTATATCGGTCATGCAGCGCTATAAATGCACCGTCGAATATGATGGCCGCCCCTATCACGGCTGGCAGTACCAGGACGAAGTGATTTCGGTTCAGAAGGTCTTTGAGACCGCAATCGAAAAATTCGTCGGGACGTTCGTGCGCGTCTATGTGTCGGGCCGGACCGATGCCGGGGTGCATGCGCTGGGGCAGGTGGTGCATTTCGACCTGCCGAAATATTACCCGGCGGACGCGGTGATGAATGCGATCAACCATCACCTGAAACCCGATCCGGTGGCGATCAAGGAATGCGAGGAAGTCACTGAGGACTTCCATGCACGCTTTTCATCAAAGAAACGCTACTACATGTATCGCATCATCAACCGTCGCGCCCCGCTGACGTTCGAGGCCGGGCTTGCGTGGGGAATCTATAAGCCGCTTGATGTTGATGCCATGAATGAAGCGGCCCAGCACCTGATTGGCACGTTTGACTTCACAAGCTTCCGGGCCAGTGAATGTCAGGCCAAAAGTCCGATCAAGACGCTGGAAAAACTTGAAGTCACGCGCGGTATCGAAAACCCGCTTGAAATCCGGGTCCATACCGAAAGCCGGTCCTTCCTGCATCATCAGGTGCGCAACATGGTTGGCACGCTGGTACTGGTCGGAAAGGGCAACTGGAAGCCGATTGACGTTAAATATGCGCTTGAGGCCTGCGACCGTGCCGCTGGTGGCCCGACGGCCCCGGCGGACGGGCTTTATTTCGTCAAGGTCGATTACTGATCCCCAGAGCAAATTCCGTTTAGATCGAAGCGCCGATTATTCCGCGTCCTCGGCCTTGGCAAGGGCGGTGGTAACCTTGCCCAGCGCATCAAGAAACACCCGCTGTTCCAGACTGTTTAACCCGGAAAGTGCGGTTTCGTTGACCTGATTGACCATGGCCTGAATGTCTGCGGCGTTTGTCCGCGCCTGATCGCTGAGCCGGATATGGGTAACACGGCGATCATCAGAGTCCTTTTCGCGGGTGATCAGCCCGTCACGTTCCATCCGGTTCAAGGTCGCGGCCATGGTGGGTTGTTCGATGCTGGCATCGCGGGCCAACTGCTTTTGCGTACGCGCACTGCCATCGGCAAGGGCGAAAAACACCGGCAGATAGCCGCTGCTTAGTCCAAGCGGTTTGAGTTTCTGATCAATGGCGCGCGCAAACAGGCGGGCGGCCCAGTTGGTCATGTATCCAGCGGATTGGCGGCGATCAAGGGGCATGGCAACTTCTCGACGGTATAAATACATAGCTTGCTATATAATACATAGCGTGCTATTTAATTTGTGTACTGTACGCAATGACCCAACGGTTCGCGAGTGTTTTGTTCAGGCAACCGGTCGCGTTTTCTCGGTCACGTATGGTGACGAAATCGTGTGTGGCGCCACATCGTATCAACCTGTCTGGAAAGTGAGATTACGATGTCCACATTCAATCGTTTATTGCTGCGCCGCCTGCATCGTGTTGCGGGCATGGCAGCCCTTGGTTTTATTGCCAGCTTCTGGCTGGCGACGGTTATTGTTGAACTGCGCGGAAACATTGGCGAAATCACGCTGGTGAAGACGGCCATTGCGTGGGGATTGATCGGATTGATCCCTGTACTAACCGCAACGGGCGGGTCGGGTTTTGCCCTGTCGGGCGGGACGCCAAGCGGGATTCTCAAGACCAAGCTTCGCCGGATGCAGGTGATTGCGGCCAATGGCATACTGGTGCTCGCACCTTCGGCGATTACACTGGCCATACTTGCGCAGCAGGGCCGTTTTGACGGCCTTTTTGTCGGCGTTCAGATTCTTGAGCTGCTGGCAGGTCTGATCAATATCTGCCTGATCGGATTAAATATCCGGGATGGATTGGCTTTGGCGAGATCGACGTAAAAAGGGGTGGGACATGTCCCACCCCTTTTGCCTGAATTCAGCACCAGTTTGCGTTACGCGAAGCCAAAGAACTCGAACAGTTCGGACTCATCAGGCAACTGCACCTTCTCGATGTCGGGGAATTCCTGACGCCAGATTTCCTTGGTGCCGTAATTGCGGTCATAAGCCGAATCCTTGCCCGCCTGTACGCGTGATGTGCTTTTCCTGCGGATCAGTACAAAGGGCATTGTCGCCTAGCCGAATATCCAGTGCCACAGGAACGGAATGGTCAATGCCGTGGCCAGGGTGTTGAGCCCCATGGCAAGGCCGGAAAAGGCCCCGGCGGTTTCATTGACCTGAAAGGCACGTGCGGTGCCGATGCCATGCGATGCCACGCCCATGGCAAAGCCGCGTGCCCGCCAGTCCTTGAGGCGCGCCATATTCATCACCATCGGGCCAAGTGTGGCCCCTACAATGCCGGTGGCGATCACGCAAACCGCGGTCAGGGCCGGAACGCCGCCGATATTTTCAGCAATGCCCATCGCAACCGGTGTCGTGACCGATTTCGGGGCAAGGGAGGCCAGCGTTTCAGGGCTTGCGCCCAATGCCCAGGCCAGAATGACCGTGCTGGCACTGGCAACCAGCGATCCGAACAGAACGCCAAAGGCGATGACGGGCAGCGCGCGTTTAAGCGTTTCGGTCTGGCGAAACAGGGGTACGGCAAGGGCCACGGTCGCCGGACCCAACAGGAAGTGAACGAACTGCGCACCTTCGAAATAGGTGGCATAGGGCGTGCCGGTGGCTTTCAGCAACAGGGCAATCAGGGCAATGGCAATGACCACCGGATTGCAGATCGGGTTACGGTCGCTTTTCTGATAAAGCCAAAAGCCGATCGCATAGGCGACAAGCGTGATGGTCAGCCCGGTCAGCGGTTTGGCGGACAGGTAAACCCAAAGCTGGGTGATATCAGTCTCGTTCATTGCCCGTCCTCCAGACTTTCGCCCGGTTTGGCCTTGGGCAGCAGTTTCGACATCAAAAGCGCGGTCAGCACCATGGCCAGCAGGGTGGAGATGATCAGGGCGGCCGCAATCGGCAGCCAGTCACCTTTAAGGCGATCAATCTGGGTGACAACCCCGACACCGGCCGGAACGAACAGCAACGAGAAATGAATCAAAAGATTGTCGGCCGCATCTGTCAGCACCTTGGGCGGCTTGCGTTTGATCAGAAGACCAACAAACAGCAACACCAGACCAATGACCGGTCCGGGCACCGGCAGATCAAAAAGTTCCGAGACCACCTCGCCAAAGAGCTGGCAAACGAGGATCAGGGCAAAAGCAGCAATCACGGGCGACCTCCCCACAGGTACATGCATGTTTTTCTGCGCATGACATAATACGTCCGGGGGTGTTCTACTTTTATTAATTACGCAAAACGCCCGTGCCAGGTTGGCACAGGCGTTTGAAAATTTACTCTGTTCTGGATTTTAGCGACGCTTTTGTTCGCTGGAGGGTAGCCGATGGTTGACGTCGAGACACTGGACGACTGGTTAAAAAAGTTGCGCACGCAGTGGGACTGGGTGGCCGGATGTAGTGAGTTTGCATTGGTATGGGACAGTGAAGAGTTTCAGTATTGGTTCGAGAAACAATCACAGCCTGCTAGAGCTTCACTAAAGCTGATTGTTAAGTCAGTTGTGGGGAGTAATGCGGTTGCCGGTGTTGCGAGGCTCTTTGATAACAATGCTGGTGAAAATCGAATTTGCATTCCACGGATGATGCATTGTCTTGAAGAACCCGAGTTGGCGTCTGATTTTTGCAGGGCAGATAATGGACAGCTTCAGCTGACGCGGGCGAGAGATGTATGGGAAAGCCTAAAGGACACAAACTCTCACCGTTCACTTAAAGCAAACAACCAAACAAAAATCCTTAAGGCATTTCGCGACTATCGAAATGCAAGACAGGCGCATTTACTCGATTTCGAGCCAGAGGGGGTCTTTTATACAGATTTATGGCACTTAGCCGACAAGGCGGGCGAAATTATCGAGTTGCTTGGAGCTGCATCCGGAACATACACCGTCAGTGCTTCAGCCACAAAAAAGGTCTGGAGAGATAGGCATCAGAGCCTGTTTGAAGCTTGGCAAACTTAGCCAAGCCTCGGTTGTTAGGCATGATTGTAAAATAGCATGCGTATGTCCTAGAGGATTTCCAGAACATTTTCCGGCGGACGGCCGAGAACGGCCTTGTCACCATTGACCACAATCGGGCGTTCAAGGGCGCGCGGATGGGCACACAGGGCTTCGATCAGCTCGTCGCCGCGCAGATCGGCAATGCCTTCTTCGCGGGCCTCCTTCTTGCGCAGGATGTCTTCGGGCTTCATGCCGAGCATATCAAGAATGCCTGAAAGTTCCTGTGGGGTGGGCGGGGTGTCGAGATAGGCGATCACATCGGGCGTGATGCCCTGTTCTTCGATCAGGGCCAGGGTCTGGCGCGATTTCGAGCAGCGCGGATTGTGGTAGATGCGGACCATCATGGGTGGGCTCTCCGTATCAGCGGGTGTCTGGGTGTTGTTTAGTGATACCCGGCTTTGGCGGGCTGATCAAATGCCGTCGATCATCGACAGCAGGTCTTCAAGTTCCTCGATCTCGCTATTGATGATGCGGGTGGCGGTGTCATAGCCAAAACCCTGTCGGGCAAGGGCTGCCATATCCTTGTCGCGTTTTTCTTCTCGGATGTCGGGGCGGCGCCACGGGCCAAGACGCCGACGACGGGCATAGGCGGCGGCGGCGGCAATGTTCGGGTCCGTGCCGCGCACTTCTTCATAAGCGGCGTCATCGGCCTCGGCCCTGAGTTCGGCCAGGGCCGCATCGACCTGATCACTGGCAATGCCACGCGATGACAGATCAGCGGCAATCACCCGAAGCGCCTTGCCCCGGCGCAGCAAGGAACGTGCGCGTCCCTTGGCATAGGCATCGTCATTGATGAATCCCGCCTTTTCGCAGGCCGAAAGCACCGAATTCATCCACGCGACGGCTTCGTCCGGGTCGGTGCCGTGTTCTGCGACCGACAGGCGAATTTTCCCGCGCATCAGCGTTTCAAGCCGGGCACGCGACGCAGCAAAGCGTTCGAGATACCAGGTGGCATAATTCATCAGATAGTCACGGGTGACCTTGCGCGGGCGTTTGGGCTCATATGACCGGGTTTTCGACTTTTTGTCTGATCGGCTTGAAAAACGCGCATTTCCGGCGGGCTTTTTTTCCGGCTCTGAGTCGCTGGTTTCCGGGCTTTGACGATGTTTGTTTCGCATGGCTGCCACTATGAATGAATTCACACCCTTGCAAGTGTGCCCCCACTCTCCCTATTTTACGCGCAATTGTCTGCATTTTTCCGAAGGAAATTCCATGAACGAGTCAGAGCAACCTGCTCTTGCCCCGCGTCATATGGGGGCTGTGAACTGGCTTGGACTTTGGACCCTTTATGCCAAAGAAGTCCGTCGGTTTTTGAATGTCTATTTGCAAACGGTTGCAGCACCAGTTGTGACCAGTCTGCTGTTTCTTGCTGTTTTCCTGCTGGCCCTTGGGCGTGCTGTTGAAACGGTGAACGGCATCGCGTTTGCCACCTTCCTCGCCCCGGGTCTGATCATGATGACCATGGTGCAGAATGCCTTTGCCAATACATCCAGCTCGATCACGATTGCAAAGGTTCAGGGCAACATCGTTGATATCCTGATGCCGCCACTGTCGCCCGGTGAAATGGTTGCCGGTTTTGCCTTTGGCGCGGTGACGCGCGGGGTGGTTGTCGGCGTTGTAACGGCGATCTTCATGTCATTCTTTGTCGATGTCGCGATTCACAACATCTGGGCGATCCTGTATTTC
>NZ_DBGS01000033.1:0-26323 GCF_002295455.1 Thalassospira sp. UBA848
CCGTCGGTGGAGGCGGGTTATAGGGCCCCAATCCGAACCTGTAAACACCTTTTTTCGAGATTTTTGGAGTTTTTCGGCGATTGTTTTTTTCACCCCCGAAACGGTCCGCACAAACCCTTGGCTTTCGGGGGTTTCACGTAGAAACCGGATATGTGCATAGCTCGACCCACATCGGCGCATAACACGGAAAACCATGAGGAAAACGGACTCTGGCTTAGTGATTACAATATGGAGTCCAATGACTTCGCAGCAAAAACGAAAAGGGAAACGTTCAAATCGCAACAAGATTTTCGCTTTTTCACACAATCCAAGTCGCGTAAGAGAATCCCATTGATGATCTTGCAACGCCAACACAACCGATGGATCCATCCATCAGCCGTTTTCCGTGTTGCTGCCCACCCAAATCATAAGGCCAACATCCGTGATCGAGATCCCGCACATTGTCGCCCATCGCGGCGCTTCGATTGAAGCCCCGGAAAACACCATTGCCGCCTTTCGGGTTGCCGGCGCCCGCGGCGCCAAATGGATTGAATGTGACGTCACGCTAAGCGCGGACAACAAATGCGTTCTAATTCATGACGACACACTTGAGCGCACAACCAACGGAACCGGCCCTGTTCACCACAGCGATTTTGAGACCCTGCGCGGCCTCGATGCTGGTGGCTGGTTTTCAGACATATATAAAGGTGAACGTATCCCGACCCTGTCCGATACGCTTGAGACCCTTTACTTCATGGAAATGGGCGCCAACCTTGAAATCAAACCGTCGGGCTGTGATCCGGTGCGGCTCTGTGAAGAAGTCATCAAGGAACTTGGAAGATCGAAGACCGTCCCGCCGATTCTGATCTCAAGCTTTGACGACACCGCCGTTGCCCATATGCGCCAACATATGCCCGACCTGCCATGTGGCTGGCTGCTTGAAACCCTGCCGGAAAACTGGAAGGTGGAGTATGAGCGTCTTGGCGCTTCTGCCATCCATATCGATCACAAGGCGCTGACACCGGTTGTTGCTGCCGAGATTGTCGATGCCGGTGTGCCGTTGGTTTGTTATACCATTAATGATGTCGAACGCGCCAAGGAGCTGTTTTCCTGGGGAGCTACATCTGTCATTACCGATGATCCGGCCAAATTGCTGATGGCAATCCCAAGGCGACCGTTCGCCGCCCACAGATAGACCCCATAAAGGGGCAACATGGCACCAGAACCGGAGCGCCACCACGATCCACGGTCCTGATTGCCAAATAACACGCAGGAAACAGTTCAATGTCAATTGCCCCACAAGATGGTGCCGCGGTTCCACCGCCCCCCATTGATCCGGCGACGTCGCCAACACCGCTTTATCCCGATAACCGGGTAAAGCGCCATCTGAGTGAACTGTTCAGACTGGCACTGCCGGTCACGATTGCCCGTCTTGGCATGCTGATCATGGCCGTGGTCGATACCATCGTGGTTGGCAATTATGACAGTGCGGCGCTGGCCTATCTGAATATTGCGCACGCGCCTTTCACATCCTTGATGGTCACCGGCATCGGGCTTCTGACCGGGGTCATGGTGATGACATCGCATGCCAAGGGCCGTGACAACCTGATGGCCGCCGGTGCGGTTTGGCGCAATGCCATGCCCTATGCCATTCTGGTCAGCATCCTGCTTACCATTCTGACCATGCAATCACATTGGCTGTTTGTCATTACGGGCCAGCCGACCGAGATCACCGATCATGCCGGTGATCTGGCGGTAATCCTGTCGATCGGCATGCCAGCCGCCCTTATTTACATTACCTGCGCCTTCTTCCTTGAGGGATTGCAGCGCCCGCTACCGGGTATGGTGATGATGATTGTTGCCAACTTCATCAACCTTGTTCTGGATTATGGCCTGGTCTACGGCGCCTTTGGCTTGCCGGAACTGGGCGCAGAAGGTGCGGCCTGGACATCCAGTGTGATCCGCTGGTTCATGGCGCTTAGTCTGCTGGGCTATATCCTGTTGATGAAAAGCCATCATCTTTATGGCATCCGAAATGGCTTTGCCGGTTGGTGGCGTGGATCACGCGATGCCCGTCATCTTGGTTATGCTGCCGGAGCCAGTCAGGGCATGGAAACCGGTGCCTTTGCCGCCATGCAGCTTTTTGCCGGACGCCTTGGTGTTATTGCCGCGGCGAGTTACGGGATCAGCATGACGCTTTTGGCGTTGATGTTCATGGTCGCGCTTGGTCTGGCTTCTGCAACATCGGTACGGGTCGGGATCGCCTATGGCCGGCGGGATCGACCGGACATGGCGCTTGCCGGGTGGATCGGCCTTTTGACCACCATGATTGTGATGCTTGCACTTAGCATTCCGCTTTACCTGTTCCCCAATGCGGTTGCGCATCTGTTTACGCAAGACCTTGCGGTAATTGCGACAACAGTCTCGGTTCTGATCCTGATGCCGATCATTTTCCCAACCGATGGCGGGCAGAACGCAGCGATCAGCGCGCTTCGCGGGGCCGGGGACAAATGGGCACCGACGATCTTGCATCTGGTGTCTTACATCTTTGTCATGATCCCGGTTGGGTATTACCTGTCTTTCACCCTTGAGATGGGCGTGCCCGGATTGTTCTGGGGCATTGCGATTGCCAGCCTTGTCGCGGTTAGCGGCCTGGCGATCCGGTTTTTGATCGTGTCATCACGTGACATTCCGGAAAATCCCGAACAGCTTTAAGCCAAGCCAGATATCGAAACCAAAAAAGCGCCCCGGATTTACCGGAGGCGCTTTTTCTTTGTGGGATTGGCCCGGCAATCAGGAACGCGTGGCGTCAAACTGGCGTCGCGGCATCAGAAGATCACAGAACGGCAGGACCAGCGTATCAAACGCCGATGCGGCACGCGGGGCATCAATCCGGATAATGTGTTGTTCGATATCGCGCTGGGTTGCGAACTCGCCCAGCGGGGCCAGTTCAGGCAGGGCATCGACAACAGTTGCGTAAAATGCGACCTGATCATCGCGCGCCGTCCCGGCCGCCAGATTGCCCAGATGGTTATAAAGCGCCATGGCGAGGAACCAACGGCAGTAGGGCATCAGGCCTTGCAATATCTCGGAGCGTTGTTGTGGTTGCAGATATTGTTGCAGGTCGCTATCGAGCCAAACGGCATTCTGCACTCCGGCAACAAAGGCGTTGCGAAGGGCCGGATATTCATCGGGAAAGAACACTTCTGTAAGCCATGATGACAGATCATCAAGGGCCGAACGGCGCGATGCCGGTGTGCTGTTCCCTGCAAAATCAAGGGCGGGCATCGGTGGCTTGCCCGACATGGCAAGACTTGCCACCGCCGGATCAATCAATGCGTTGGCAAGCCACGCCTGATGCCAGATTTTCATCGGCCGGAAGTAAGGTTCTTTTTCGGCACCGCCTGCTTCGATCCAGCTTTCGATCAGATGCGCGCGCCCCAAAGCAACACCAAGCCGCAAGGCATCTTCAAACCCCATACCCCCCTTCAGGAACGGGTCGCCCAGCATGTCTTCAAGCAGGGGCAACATGGTTGCGACATCATCAGAGCGCAGGCCTGCCCCAAGTGGCTGATAGAATGACGCGCCATCGCTATGACCCAGAATCGCGCGGGCATGCTTGGCAAAATCGCCCCAGAAGACAAGCTTTACCGGCTCGGCGCGCTTGCGCCAGAGCGGACGCGTCAGATGCCAGCTTTCGCATTCGAAATTGGCCATCGGCATGGCATCGACCAGTCGTGCCAGTGGCTTGGCCACCGCCATTTCCAGATCATCTTCCGATCCAACATGACCGATGGACAGGCGCCAGCCCGGCGCTTCATGCGGATGGCGATCCAGCCACAGCATGGCAAACCCGGTCGCATCGGCCCGACCAGCAGCAGGGGCAACCAGATCAAAAAACAGGGATGGTGCAGCTGGTATGTCCGGAACGTTGTGATCTTCCAGCGCGTCGCCGACCGTCCAGGTCTTGACCACCACGTCATCTGCATCCGGACGGTTTTGGAAACGCGGCGGCAGAAAACCGGAATATTCATTTTCTGGGCGGGTAGACTCGGTCATGGCAGCCTCGTGGATGCGAAGGGGCGCAACAATATCGCGTATCGCGCTGCTGATACCCAAGGAAACCGAACAGGTCAATCATGCGGCTCAATCAAGTGGCGGCCAATCCGGCCCCGGTCCACCAAAGACCTTCGGCTTGATCAGGCCCGCGTCAAACCGGCGTGGCCGATGCTGGCTTCGCGGTAGACCGACGGCGGCATAGACAACAAACGCCTGAAATCGCGCGAGAAATGGGCATTGTCGGTAAAACCACACCAGAAACCGATTTCACCCACTGACAGGTTTGTGCCGTAAAGAAGCCGACAAGCTTCGCGTACCCGAACCAACCGTAAAAGATCAGAGAACCGACTGTTGGCCTGTTGCAAGCGACGCTGCAGGGTGCGACCAGATGTATCAAGTGCCGCGGCAACTTCATCAATCGTCCAACTGCGCCCGATATCATGCTCAAGCACAGCACACAGCTGCTGCACCACCGGTCGCTGCGCCCCGATCATAGGAGCCGTTCCGGGCATATTGGCCATAAACGGGTACGAAGAAGAGACCTGTTCGAAGCTGCCCCAGTTGATCCGGAATCGCAAACCGCGCCCGGCAAAGGCAAGTTTGTCACTGACGCGCCCCTTGCGCATGACACGCACCGCAGAACCGTGGCTTGGCAGTATAGTGGCGTCAATGTCTTCAGCCCCGGCAGCTTCAAGCAAGCCGATCAGGAACCCAAGCAACAGCAGGTTTTCCACCCGTGCGGGCGGTTGACCACGGACCACACCACGATGAATGTTCATGGATTTTCCGGTCACGGCAAACGCACTGCGCGCACGGGCATGAGAATACCCTTCAAGACGGCGCCAGCGATCCGCAATCACCGAAGGGGTGGCCGAATGACGCAACATGGTCAGGATGGGTTCCTGTTCCTTGGCTGCCAGATAACGCCCAAGGCGCACAAGGACGGCTGGACCATTGATCTCTTCAAGGGCCAGCATGATGCTGCGCAGCTTGGCCGAGGTCACAACTGTTCCGGCCGGAACAAGGTCATAGCCCCGCGGCAACCACGCCAGTTGCCGAATCAGGGCAACATGCAAACCAAAAGAAACAAATTCCTGCATTAAAAACGCGCCAAATGGACAAATCTTGGCGCGATCATACAAACTATTGATCCGACTGTCAGCGCCAGATCCAAAATGTCACGAAGCTGTTACATTTACCGGATTTTCTCGGCAATCGGAGCTTTCTTCGCAGTCATCCATGCGACGGGGCATTGCCCGAAGGATGCCACCATGTCACTGTTTGAAAGTACCTTCAGACATTTCCCAGAAATACGGATTGATAACGTGATCAAGGTTCTTTTCGTCTGTACCGGCAATATCTGTCGTTCGCCCACGGCCGATGGCGTTTTTCGCAAGATGGTTCGTGACGCCGGACTGGATGACCATATCAGCGTTGATAGCTGCGGCCTGTCAGCTTATCACGTTGGCGAACAGCCAGACCCGCGATCAAGTGAAATGGCCAAAAGCCGCGGCCTTGATCTCAGCGACATTCGATCACGCAAGATCAACCCGAATGACTATCTGCAATTTGATTATGTGCTGGCGATGGATCACGGGCATCTGCGCGACATGCGCGCTCAGGCCCCCAGCACGCATCAGAATCGTATTGAACTTTTTCTGGATTATCATCCGACATTGGCCGGGCAAAGCGTCCCCGACCCGTATTACGGTGGTCCCAACGGCTTTGTTGATGTGTTTGACATGATCGAGGAAGCCTCAGTCAGGCTCCTGTCTGATATCCGAGAAAAACACGGCATCTAGATCCAGCAAACGTCCGGTTTCACCATGGATAACAATGCACTGGCAGACTTGATCAACCGCCACACCGGGAGCACACTGCAATCCATCTCGCCGCTTTCTGGCGGATGCGTTGGCGATGTCATGCGTGCAAATCTTGATGACGGTCGGCAACTGGTGATCAAACAAAGCGATACCAACGATGGTAGCCTTGCCATCGAGGCGGATATGCTGCGTTACTTCAAGGCACATTCGCCGATCACCTGTCCGGAGGTCGTCTATGCGGATGGAGGCATTCTGGTGATGACCTATATTACCAATGACAATCGCATGAGCCGATCTGTACAGCTTGACCTGGCAGAGCAACTCGCCGCCCAGCATCAAGTCACATCGGACAGATTCGGATTAGATTTTGACACCGTGATCGGTGGATTACCGCAACCCAACACACCGGAAACAAACTGGATTACCTTTTTTGCCGAACACCGTTTGCGTCATATGGCGCACCATGCGTTCCATGAGGGCAAAATACCAAAAAGCATGGTCGTACGCATTGATCGGTTGATCGACGGTCTTGAACGGTATCTTCCAACAAACAGCGCCGCTTCGCTTCTGCATGGTGATTTATGGGGTGGTAATATCCTGTGTCAGTCGGGCAGGCTGGCTGGTTTGATTGATCCGGCAATCTATTATGGCGATCGCGAAATCGAACTGGCCTTTGGCACATTGTTTGGCGACCTGACACCGGAATTCTTTGGGCGATACAACGAAATACTGCCTGTTTCGCCCGGATTCTTTGAAGAACGCCGAAATTTGTATAACCTTTATCCGCTATTGGTTCATGTTCGACTGTTTGGTGGACATTATGTCAGTTCGGTTGACCACATCCTTGCCCAATTTGGTCAATAACGTACGATAACTGCCTAAAGGCCCGTGAGAGAGATACATAATTTAAGGGATGAGAGAGTTGAAAATTCTGATTGGAACCGCTGTTGCGCTCAGCATGGTCGGCAGCATTGCCGCCATTGCCCATGAAGGCGCAACCGGTGTTGTCAAGGAACGCATGGAAGGCATGAAGGCCATTGGCCAACAGGTCAAAATCATGGTCCCGATGATGAAGGGGACATTGCCCTACGACCCGGACCAGGTCGCGAAAGCCGCGACAATTATCGAAGGTCATTCAGGCGAAACCTTTACCGCCCTTTTCCCGGAAGGCAGTAATGACAAACCGTCTGAAGCACTTTCAGACATCTGGGAAGACTGGTCAAAATTCACGGATCTGGCAAATGAACTGAATGCCAAGGCCGGCGATCTTAAAACAGTCGCAGTTTCCGGCGGATCAGAAGACGATTTCAAGGCAACACTTGGTTCGATGATGCAGACCTGCAAATCCTGCCATAGCGATTTCAAGGAATAACGCGCAACCGCAGCAAGCGCGTGATGTAAATGAAAAGGCCGCAGCATGTATCGTGCTGCGGCCTTTTTTGTTTTCGGGTCGTCCGAGTTGGTTTAGCGGCCGATCATGGCAAAGAATTCACGACGCGTGATCGGATCATCGCGGAATGCGCCAAGCATCCGGCTGGTCACCATCGAAACACCGGTTTTGTGCACACCACGTGTGCTCATGCACTGATGATTGGCATCAATCACAACAGCCACGCCCAGCGGATCGAGTTCTTCCTGAATGGTGTTGGCAACCTGTGCGGTCATCTTTTCCTGAATCTGCAGGCGCTTGGCATAGACCTCGACAACGCGGGCCAGCTTGGAAATGCCAACAACACGGCGGCGCGGCAGATAGGCGACATGCGCCACACCGATGATCGGCACCATGTGATGTTCGCAATAGGATTCGACGCGAATGTCGCGCAATACGACCATTTCGTCATAGCCGTCGGTTTCTTCGAATGTCCGACGCAGAATCTCGGCCGGGTCCTGCTGATAGCCAGCAAAGAATTCACCATAAGACCGTGCCACGCGGTCAGGCGTTCCGCGCAAACCTTCGCGGTCGGGATCATCCCCGGCCCAACGCAGAAGTGTCCGAACTGCTTCTTCTGCTTCTTCGCGTGTCGGACGCTTCACCGGGTTATGTTCGCTGCACATACCAAATCCTTTGTCATTTTATTACAGGATTGAACCTGCCTTGGTGGGGCTCAGGGCCCGCGCTACCTGATACTGTTTTTTGATGCAATCAGTTCACAGTGTGTTGCCCATGCGGACTGTCCAGCGAAAAGGCCGGAATCGCAATATCAAAATGATTGCCGTCCATATCCGTCATTTCGAATGTCCCGACCATGAATCCACTTGGTGTGGTCAGTGGCGCGCCACTTGTGTAGTTGAAACTTTCGCCACATGCCAAAACAGGCTGTTCACCAACCACGCCCGGGCCTTTTACTTCCTGGGTTTCACCGCGCGAATCTGTAATCCGCCAGTGCCGATTCAACAATTGAACGGTTTTCGAGCCAAGGTTCTCAATCTCGATACGATAGGCCCAAATATAGCGATGGGTTTCCGGATCTGATTCGTCCTCAAGGAACATCGGGTTTACCGACACCTTGATATCGTGGGTTACGGTCGAATACATGCATGTCTCCGGGCCAAGTGTGTTCAAGTCAATTTGCATCAGCCAAGAATGCGATAGATGGACCTTTATGTAGACAATCCATCCCGAAAGTGCCAGCCGCCAGTTAAAACAAAACGGGGCCTATCGCGGGGCGGATACGAAAGGGCCCGCACAATGTACGGGCCGGATCGATGTCGGGATTACTGTTGTCCGAGCCTTTTAAACGGCAAGGGCAGCCAACAGGTCTTCCTTAAGGTCATCAATATCTTCCAGACCAACAGATAAACGCAGCATGCCTTCGGTAATGCCCATCGCGACCTTGTCCTCGGCTGGTACACGCTGGTGGGTCGTGGTCCAGGGATGGGTTGCCAGACTTTTTGCATCACCAAGGTTGTTGGAAATATCAATGAGCTTGAGGTTATCAAGCAGCGAAAACGCCGCTGCCTTGCCCCCGGAAAGCTCAATTGCGATCAATCCACCACCACGGCCAGACATCTGGCGCATTGCCAATTCATGCTGCGGGTGACTTTTCAGTCCCGGATACAGAACGCGTGACACCTGTGGCTGTTCCGTCAGAAATTCCGCCAGTGCTGTCGCATTGCGAATATGTTGATCGACGCGAAGGCTCAGGGTCTCCAGACCCTTGAGCAACACCCATGCGTTGAACGGGCTCATGCTTGGTCCGGTGTGACGCAGGAAGGTGGTCAGGTGGTCGTCGTGCCATTCCTTGTCATTAAACAGGATCGCCCCGCCAAGGCAGCGGCCCTGACCATCAATATGCTTGGTCGCGGAATAAACGACGATATCGGCACCCAGCTCCATCGGCTTTTGCAGGATTGGTGTGGCAAAGACGTTATCAACAACAACCTTGGCACCGGCCTTATGGGCCAGTTCGGCAATAAACGGGATATCGAGCACCTCAAGCGTCGGGTTCGACGGGGTTTCAAGAAAAACCGCATCTGCCGGTTTGGAAAGCGCCTCTTCCCATGCCGCCTTGTCCGTGCCATCGACCAGTTCGGTCTCAACACCAAAACGCGGCAAAAGGGTTGTAAGAATGAATTCGCATGAACCAAAAAGCGCGCGCGACCCAACCACGCGACCACCTGCTTTTGTGCTTGCAGCTAGGGCATTCCAGACAGCCGACATGCCCGATGCCGTTGCACGGCAATATTGCGCGCCCTCAATCAGGGCAAGGCGCTCTTCAAACATGCCAACGGTCGGATTGGCGAAACGGGAATAAACAAAACGTTCCGGACCACTGCCATCAAAGGAGGCCTCTGCCTCGGCAGCGGTATCATACACATAGCCGGAATTCATGAAGATGGCTTCGGAGGTCTCGCAAAAGCCGCTGCGCGCTGTGCCACCACGGACAGAGCGGGTCGCTGCGCGCCAGTTATCGGAAGCCTTTTTTTCGGTCGTCATCGTCTTGCTCCTACATGCCCGAAGTGATGCGGTCCGGACACAAAAAAACCCTGACCGGCGTGAATGGGTCAGGGCCGAAGCCAGATCACCCCTCTTTAGCGATTTTTTACGTGGCCGCAAGCCGGTCGACAAATCCCACGATGCGCAGACGATACGTCCAGTTTTTCCCTACGTCAAGCGCCACTCCCTCAGGATTTTTGCGCATATGCACGCCCTGATGCGCGTCGCATTCCACAAATTCTCCTCACGGAATGGTGAAAGCAGTTCATGAGCAAGTTTTGAAATTTCTCTCTAATGTTGGATCAAATAATGCGATCCTGTTGTTTGGGATTTGCATATCGTGCCAAATGATCGACTTGCAAGAGCCTGAAATCAATGACCAAAACCAGTTCAATGGTGTCACACGTGTCCGATAAGAAACCAGATAACCAATCGGAAATCACAATCCCGTCAAAGCCGCTCTGGCGCAAGCTTATGCCTGTGACGATCTTGATTGGCGGATTGGTTCTTGCCTGGTCGGCTGGTGTTCTGGATTTGCTGTCGTTTGAAACGCTGCGCGAAAATCGCGACCTGTTGCAGGATTTTGTTACCAATAACCCGGTATCCAGCGTTCTGGTCTTTATGGGGCTTTATGTCGTTTCCGTTGCCCTGTCCTTGCCCATCGGTTCAGTGCTGACGATCACCGGCGGTTTTCTGTTCGGGTCTTTCCTTGCCACGTCCTATGTTGTGGTCGCTGCAACCATTGGTGCAACGGTCGTTTATCTTGCTGCCCGATATGCCTTTTATGATCTGATGCGTGCGAAGGCCGGAAATGCTGTGCGCAAGATGGAGGAAGGCTTTGCTGAAAATGCGTTCAGCTACCTGATGGTCTTGCGCCTGATCCCGATCTTTCCGTTCTGGCTGGTCAATCTTGTGCCCGCGCTTCTTGGCGTCAAATTGCGCTCATTTGTATTCGGCACCATGATCGGCATCATTCCGGGCACTTTTGTATATGCCTCGATCGGCGATGGTCTGGGGGCCTTGTTTGATCAGGGAAAGACACCCGATCTTGGGATCATTTTCGAACCCCGTATTCTGACCCCGATTGTCGGACTGGCGGTACTGGCACTGCTGCCCGTCGCCTATAAGAAACTGCGCCAACGAAAAAGCGGGGCGAACGGCCATGAATAAAGTCATTCACACCGATATTTGCGTGATCGGAGCGGGCTCAGGCGGTCTGTCAGTTGCCGCCGGTGCGGTTCAGATGGGCGCAAAGGTTGTCCTGATTGAAAAGGGCAAGATGGGCGGTGATTGTCTGAATACCGGGTGCGTTCCATCCAAGGCCCTGTTGGCGGCCGGCCACGCGGCGGAAAATGCACGTAGTGCTTCACGATTTGGCGTATCGACCGGGCCGGTGGAGATCGACTTTGGCCGGGCAATCGACCACGTCCATTCCGTCATTTCCGGCATCGCTCCTCATGACTCCGTCGAGCGGTTTGAAGAACTGGGATGCACCGTCATTCAGGCAGAGGCCCGCTTCACCGGTCCCGCCGAAGTCGTGGCAGGTGAAACGACAATCAAGGCCAAACGGTTTGTCATCGCCACCGGTTCTCGGGCTGCTGTACCGCCAATCCCGGGACTTGAAAGCGTTTGTTACCTTACCAACGAAACCATTTTTGAAAACCGTGTCCGCCCTGACCACCTGATCATTATTGGTGGCGGTCCCATCGGGCTTGAAATGGCCCAGGCGCACCATCAACTGGGCGCGAAGGTCACGGTAATCGAAATGGGCACCATCCTGCCCAAGGACGACCCTGATCTGGTGGCTGTGGTCCGCGACCGCATCAAGGCCGATGGCATCAGCCTGTATGAACATGCCAAAACCAAGGAAGTCCTTGAGGTAAACGAGCAGATCAGGGCCGTAATCGAACACGAAGGCATCGAAATCACCCTTGAAGGCAGTCACCTGTTGCTGGCCGCCGGGCGCAAACCGAATGTTGAGAATCTCGGCCTGAAGGACGCCGGTATTGATCGCAACGAACAGGGTATTTCAGTCGATGCGCGTTTACGCACATCAAACCACAAGGTATTTGCCATCGGCGATGTCACAGGTGGCCTGCAATTCACCCATATGGCCGGTTATGACGCAGGCATCGTGATACGCAATGCGCTTTTCCGTCTTCCGGCCAAGGTTGATCACAGTGCCGTGCCATGGGTGACCTATACCAACCCGGAACTAGCACAGGTTGGCCTGACGGAAATGGCCGCCCGCAAAAAGTTTGGCGATGACATTCGCGTTGTGACCTGGGATTACACAGAAAACGACCGCGCACGCGCAGAAGCCGACACCACAGGCTTCATCAAGGTTATCACCACGCGCAAGGGCCGAATTTTGGGGGCTGCCATCGTCGGTCGACAAGCGGGGGAGCTCATCGGTGTCTGGTCACTTGCGATTAGCAAGAAAATGAAGATCGGGGCCATCGCAGGCATGATCGCGCCTTATCCAACCCTTGGTGAAATTTCCAAACGCGTCGCCGGGGCGTGGTATACGCCAAGCCTGTTTGGCGAGAAAACCCGCAAGCTGGTTCGCTTTCTGCTTAAATTTGCCTAACCGGGTTTCTTGCCATCGCCCCTGAAAACAAACGTCTGTATCGCTGTACTTTCTTTGACTTCCTGGCCTAAGATTCAATCATGAACAATCGGCAACTGAAATTGCCCCCTTGGGCCAAATCCCTCTCCGCACGCCTGTTGGTGCTGACGGTCAGCTTTGTCATGCTGGCAGAGGTATTTGTTTTCGCCCCCTCGGTTGCGCGCTTTCGGATTGATTGGCTAAAGGCCCACCTTGATTCCGGTTATCTCGCAGCCCTTGCGCTTGAAGCCACCCCGGATCAGATGATCCCCGATGACCTCGAACGCGAACTTCTGTCCAATGCCGGGATTGAGGCGGTCATTCTGCGACGTGAAGACCGCAAATTGCTTTTGCAGCGCGACGATATGCCGGCCAAGGTCGACAAGGATATCCAACTGACGGATTTCTCGATCCCGATGGCCTTGATGGAGGGGTTATCAACGCTAAGCCAGACCGAAAACCGCGTGCTGCGCGTGGTTGGGATGCCATCCATGGCACCGGATTTCGAGATAGAAGTCCTTGTCCACGAAGATCGTCTGACCGAGGCCATGCGCAATTTCGGCTGGCGGGTGTTTGGCCTGTCACTGATGATTTCGTTCTTTACGGCCGGCCTTGTCTATTTCGCCCTGAACCGCTTGCTGGTGCGGCCAATGCGCACGCTCACCCACGACATGATCCGCTTTCGCGAAGACCCGCAGGACAAGGCATCGCTCATCACACCGGGGGACCGCGATGACGAAATTGGCGTCGCCCGGCAAGAACTGGCGATTATGCAACAAGACCTTCAGGCGATGCTTAATCAGCGCCGCAGGCTTGCAGCACTTGGCACGGCAGCAACCAAGATCAGTCACGATCTGCGCAATGCGCTGGCGACGTCCATGTTGATGACCGAACAGCTTGCCAAAAGCGAAGATAACGAAGTCCGGGCTGTTGTGCCGCGCCTGTTATCATCAATGGAGCGCGCGGTTTATATCAGTGAACAAACCCTGTCATTTGCACGCGAAACGCCACCGCCGCGCGATCTTGCAACCTTCACACTCATTGAGCTGATCGAGGAAATCCGCGATCAGATATTGCTGCAAAAATCCGAAACGCTGCTTGATGGCACAATGGCCAAAGCAGATGACGATGAAAAAAATTGCCCGGCCCGCATCGAAATAGACCTTCCCGATGATGTCACGCTTGAGGCCGACTATGACATGCTGTTTCGCGCCTTTAGCAACCTGATGCGCAATCCGCTCGAAGCAGGAGCCAATCTGGTGCGCATCACGCATAAAATCCGAAAAGAAACGTCAAACGGCGACGAATCGGACAAGGCCCGCAGTTTCATTGACGTAATCATTGCCGATAACGGCCCGGGACTGCCCGAAAAGGCGATCAAAAACCTGTTCGTACCCTTTGCCGGAAGCGGACGCCAGGGCGGCACCGGACTTGGTCTTGCCATCGCGCGTGAACTGATCAGCACCCATAATGGGGAACTTCGCCTCACTGCAACAGGGCCAGATGGTGCTGTTTTCACCGTCAAATTGCCGATTGGCAGCTGATTTCACCGCGATGCACCATCATGGTGCACCCTGTTAATCGATTTTATCTATCGATTTTTATTTAATATTCGATTTTATCTTTTGAACAGTATTTGCGACCTTTGGGTATGGCGATGCCGGGCCCGATCCCGATCCCCGATCCGCTCCTGACCCAGGGTTCGGTATCGCCAAACTCACTTGAGTGTGCACGGTATTCTTATTGAAGCCTTCCTATCCCCTGTTGCACCCTCCCTTGACGTCGGCACCTCAAGTGAAACTGCAGGTCTACGACCCCATAATCCTTGCCGGATTATCATCTGGGGATCTGAAATGATCCCCGCCCTCAAAACCCCTTGTCCAGATACGGGCAAGGGGTGTTTTTTTTGGGGCCGCTCAGACAGGGCGTACAAATGACGCACGTATGTCGTCAATCTGCTGGCGCAAAAAGCAGCCTTGCGCATGATCATTGATCAACCCCATCGCCTGCATAAAGGCAAACACCGTGGTCGGCCCGACGAACTTCCAGCCCCGTTTCTTGAGGTCCCTGGAAAGGGCAACAGATGTCGGCGACGTTGACATCGACTGTGGTGGGTCAACTTCATCCGATTTTGGTTCAAACCGCCAGAAATAGGCGGCAAGCGATCCTTCCTGCGCAACCATTTCACAGGCCCGTTTGGCATTGTTGATGGATGCCTCGATCTTGCCGCGATGGCGAATGATGCTTGCGTTACCAAGCAAACGTTCAACATCTGCATCATCAAACTGGGCAACCTTGTGAAAATCGAAACCGGCAAAGGCTTCGCGGAAATTTTCGCGCTTGCTCAGGATTGTGCGCCAGCTTAACCCCGACTGAAATCCTTCAAGACAGATTTTCTCAAACAGCCGGATGTCATCGACAACCGGAAAGCCCCATTCCGTATCGTGATAAGCGTTAAATTCAGGGGCGGCATCACACCACGCGCACCGGCATTTCCCGTCCGACCCGATTGTTGTTTTGCTCATTGCTTACCCCATCAGGAAATCAAGACGTTGATCAGCACGCGCCGGCGAGATTTCCAGAATTTCGGCCGTCACGATGTCTTCTGCAACGAACGGATCTTCATTCACGCGCGCTTCAATCTCGTCGCGCGACACACCGTGGGCCAGAACCGCACCGCCCATATTTGGCTGCAGGCTGCCGACCATCAAAAACACGCCATCATCAAAGCCCTGTTTGATCCATGCCTTGTGCGCGTCCATGAATTCAGGTGCCTTTGCGCGGTTTTCGGCAAATTTCAGAAAGATCGCAAACATGGTTTACTCCCCTGTTGGATGATTGCTGTTGGCAAGGTCAGCGATTTGCGCGTCAAGCCAGTCACACATCAGTTCGACCTCATGGCGCAGGAAACGGTCATCATCAAACGCATTGGCAAGGGTCGCGACACCCTGACTTCGACCAAGGATATGCATGGCCAATTCATCGGATTTGTCGCCAAAACCCAACCGCTCGAACTGACGGCGCAGCCAACTGCGAAACAGGGTAAACAGCGCCGCCGCATCGCTTTTGGCCGCGTGGTTCAGTTTCGCCAGTTCCGACGACAACGTGCCGACAGGGCAGCCAAATTTCCGGATCTTCTCGCCATTGACGATCAGGATATGGATGAAGCTTCGAATGCGTTCTGCCGGGTCTGACCCGGCAATTTCCCATCGATCAAGCATTTGCTCGGTATTCGCAAGGCGGCGGTTGATGACCCCATCAAGAATGTCATCCTTGGTTTTGAAGTGATGATAGAAATTGCCACGCGATATGCCGACAGTCCTTGCGATATCCGCAAATGACGTTGCCTCGAACCCATGCTGGTAAAACAGCAGGTCCGCAGCCTCGACAATCCGTTCTCGTGTTTCTGTTGCCATTTTCGAACACATCCACCCGGCTGACCCAACTTAGGACGATTGTCCTAACCCTGAAAATAGGACAGTCGTCCTAGTTCGTCAACAGGATAAAAAAGCCCCTGCAAGCAGAGCTTGCAGGGGCCGAACAATTCTTACCAGATAATCGGGGTCCGATCAGTCGCGCCAGAAAGCCGGGAACAGCAGAACCAGAACGGTAAAGACTTCAAGACGGCCGATCAGCATACCAATGGACATCAGCCATTTGGCGCCATCGGGAAGCGTCGCGAAATTGCCCGATGGGCCGACAATCGGTCCCAGTCCCGGCCCGACATTGGCAATCGCTGTCCCGGCACTCGAAACCGCGGTGATGAAATCCAGGCCCATCGCGCCAAGTGCTGCGGCCAGAACGACAAAGCAGAACACAAACAGGAAAAAGAAGCTCAGAACCGATTCCGTGACATCTTCTGACAGCGGTTTGCGGTTGTAATAGGCAATGAACACGCCGTGCGGGCGCAGCATGTGCGAAAGCTGGATCTTGGCGATTTCATATAGAACCTGCAGTCGGAAGATCTTTACCCCGCAGGTCGTCGACCCTGCACACCCGCCAATAAACATCACAAAGAAGAACACCGTCACCGCAAACGGGCCCCAAAGCCCGTAATCAGTGGTGGCATAGCCCGTGCCGGTCATGACCGACATGATGTTAAACGACGTGTAGCGAAGGGCGTAAAGGAAGTCCACGCCATTGGTTTCCGAATGCCAAACTGCCAGACCGACAATGATCGTTACGGCGATTGTAATAAACCAGCGCACCTGACTGTCACGAAACAGCGGTTTGCCCTGCCCGCGCAGCATTTGAAGATATAGGATGAATGGCAGGGCCCCGGTCGCCATTCCAAGCGTAATGATGATGTCGATTGTCGTACTGTCGTAATGCCCGATCGACGCATCCTTGGTTGAAAATCCGCCGGTCGCGATGGTTGTCATTGCATGGGCAATCGCATCAAAGGGCGTCATGCCCGCAGACCACAACATGATCGCCCAAAATGCCGTGAAACTCACATAAAGCACCGCAATCCCCATCGCGATCTGGGTTGCGCGCGGAAAGGCCTTGTCGGACTTGTCCGAGTTCTCCATGCGGAAAAGCTGCATACCACCAACGCGCAGCATCGGCATAACGGCAATCGCCATCACAATAATCCCGATCCCGCCAAGCCACTGCAGAAGCGCACGCCACAGCAAGATCCCCTGCGGGGCCGAATCAAGCCCGACAATCACGGTCGATCCCGTGGTGGAAATACCCGACATCGCTTCGAAAAATGCGTCGGTATAGGACATATCAAGATCGGAAAACGCAAACGGCAGAGCCGACGCCGCGGTCAGAACCAACCAGCTCAGCGTGGTCAGGATAAAGGCCTGCCGGGAGTTGATCTTTAGATTGTCCATCCGGTTCATCATGATCAGTGCCCCGCCAATAAACAGCGAGACGAAAGACGCTGCCGAGAACACGATCCAGTCGCTTTGTCCGTAATACAGGTCAACAAGCGCCGGGATGAACATGCCAATCGACAACGTACAAAGCAGAATGCCTACGATGAAAAGAATGGGACGGAAATCGATCAATGAAGCGCCTCTTGGCAAATACGCCGCAAAATCCCCCCCGGAACAACGGCGCATGATGCGTTTGATGTTTTGTCTAGGAGTGCACTACATAGCCGAAAACTCGGTTCGCATGCACCCCATTCATCACAAGCTGCGAATTCTTGGCACATGACACCACAATGTCCAGCCCTTTTCGGTCGCCAGAAGCAAGCCGACCGTCTCGACCAAACAGGGTTTTTAAACTTGCGCCAGTGCCTGTGGCCACACGTCACGGATCAATCCGATGCTTGGCACCAAACTCTCTGCTTTATCAGAAAACGTCATTTCCCAAGACCGATTGAACAAGGATTTATGTGATTTCCGAGGGCTGCCTTCAACATTAGAATCACTACAAATCAATCAGCGGTTTCTTATCACCTTTACAACCTCGCCCCGCCGGAAACATACGAAAGTTGCTTTGATTTGTGTCGTGCAACGGGACCGACTTTCCCCTAAATTGGGCGGATCAAAAACGATGAGCACAATCATCGCCATTTACCTAATGACCGTCTTTTGGGGGACTTTCCGTGCGAGGAAAGAAACTATACTTCGCGATCACTCTGTGTCTTTTGCTCGCCGTCGGCTTCCTGACCACGAGCTTTGTCAGCTTCTACGTCGCGCGGGATTCTCTGGAAGAACAAATCTCTGAAAGCACGCTGCCGCTTACGAGTGACAACATCTATTCGGAAATTCAGCGCGATCTGCTTCAGCCGATCTTTATTTCCTCGCTGATGGCGCATGACACCTTCTTTCGCGACTGGGTCATTTCCGGCGAGAAGGATCATGAACAGATCACCAAATATCTCGGCGAAATCCAGTCACGTTTCGATACGATCACGTCCTATTTCATTTCAGAAGAAACGCGCAATTACTATCACCCGACCGGCGTGATCAAACAGATCAGCGAAGACGACCCGGCAGATGACTGGTACTTCAGCGCACGTGACAGCAAGCAGCCCTACGAAATCAATATAGATGATGACACGGTTGATCGGTCGCGCCTGTCGATCTTTGTCAATTATCAGGTGCGTGATTACAACGGCAATGTCATCGGCATTACGGGTGTGGGGCTTTCGGTCAGTTCGGTTACCAACCTGATCGAGACCTATCAGGCGCGCTATGGACGAACGATCTATTTCATCGATACCGAAGGCCACGTCACCCTGCGCGGTAGTGGATTTGGGGATGCGCACAGCATTCAGGAACGGCTTGGCATGCGCAATCAGGCAACCAAAATCCTGACCGCGCCCGGCACCTCGATCAGCTATCAGGATGATGGACACACCTATTTCGTAAACAGCCGTCTGGTGCCGGAATTCGGCTGGCTGCTGATTGTTGAACAAAGCGATTATTCATCCGATGCACGCCTGCAGAACACCTTGTTCATCAATATTGCGATCTCGCTTCTGATCACGGTGATCGTTGGTCTGGTCGCTTTCCTGACCGTGCGCAACTATCAAAAACGGCTCGAAGAACTGGCATCGCGTGACAAGCTGACCGGCACCTTTAACCGGCAGGTCTTTGACATGATCTTTGATCAGGCAGTCCAGAACGCGAAACGCCAGAAAACACCGCTGTCAGTGATGTGTTTTGACGTTGATGGCTTTAAGGATATCAATGACGGCTATGGTCATCCGGGTGGCGATGCGGCCCTGCGTGAAGTTCTGACAACGGTGCGTCAAAACGTTCGGGAAACAGATGTGATCTGTCGCTGGGGTGGTGATGAATTCGTCATCCTGTTCCCAAGCACAGAACGCAAGGAAGCAATGACCAAGGCACGCAATCTTGCCGATCAGATCCGCAATGCCCCGGTTCGCTTTGGGCGCGATCACATTCCGGTCACGATCAGTGCCGGCATCACCGAGTATCGCGACGGTGAAGATCTCGACACCCTGATGGCGCGTGTTGATAACGCGCTTTATACCGCCAAGGCATCCGGACGCGACCATATCTCGCTCTCCTGACACACCGGGCCACAGGTTTGTGCAAACAAAACACCCCCGCCAGAACATTCTGGCGGGGGTGTTTTGTTAAAATCAGTCAGCGATGGATCGCGATCAGTCGGCGATGGATGCCTCTGCGATCTGAACAGCGTTCAGGGCAGCACCCTTCAACAGCTGATCACCGGCAACAAACAGTTCCAGACCATGATCACCAAAGATCAGGTTGGTACGGATGCGGCCAACTTCGACGTCATACTGTTCGGTCGCGGTCAGCGGCATCGGGTATTTGTTGTTTGCCGGATCATCGACAAGCTTCACACCCTTGGCTTTTGCCAGCACTTCGCGCGCTGCATCCGGTGTGACGGCCTTTTCGGTTTCAACCACAATCGCCTCGGAATGGGTCCGCTCGGTCGGGATACGAACCGCGGTGCATGAAATCGGCAGATCCGGCGCGCCAAAGATTTTGCGCGTTTCCCAGGTCACCTTCATTTCTTCACGGGTGTACCCGTTGTCCTGGAAGCTATCGATATGCGGGATCACGTTAAAGGCCAGCGGCGACGAGAACACCTCTGCCGGGACCGGTTTGCCTTCAAGACCAGCGGCCAGACCTTCGCGCAGTTCGTTCATGCCCGGCTGACCGGCACCTGATGCGGCCTGATAGGTCGAAACGATCACTTTCTTCAGGCCAAAGGCCTGATGCAGCGGCCAAAGCGCAACCGCGGCGATTGCCGTGGTGCAGTTCGGGTTTGCGATCAGTTTTGCGGTCTTGGCAAGGTCGCCATTGATTTCCGGCACGATCAGCGGAACATCGTCATTCAGACGGAATGCCGAGGAGTTATCAATCACCAGCGCGCCTTCGGCGATCTTGGGTGCATATTCCTTGGCAAAGTCACCGGAAACGGCAAGGAAGACAATGTCGCACTGCTTGGCTTCCTCAACGGAAAACAGCGCGACGGTCTTAGTGCCGAATTTAGTCTCCACGGTCTTGCCCGCTGAACGCTCGGAAGCGAACAGGGTGAGTTCACCCACTGGGAACTTGCGATCAAACATAACGTTGATCAGCTCGACGCCAACCGCACCGGTTGCGCCGATCACACCGACATGGAGATTTTCGGCACTCATAATAGTTGTCTAACCTCGTATAAAAATTACTGTCATATTCGACTGCCGCGATCATTCGCGGGCCGCGCATTATAGGGATTTATCCAAACAAGGCAAATCCACGTTGCTGCATCGCACGCATGCGCGCTGTTGTCCTGTGTCTAACGCCGAAGACAACAGATTGTTCCAAACCGTTTTCCAACGCCGGAATTGAAAAATCCGCCCTTCGACTGAACCACCGCCAAGCAGATGTCAAAGGGCGGATCTAGCCGCCATAAAGACGGCATATCCAGACTATGAAAAAGAATCGGCTGATCGTCTTGATGTCCGATCAGGCGAATGCACTGATCACATCAGGCAATGTTTGGCGAAATCGGTCGCCTCGTTTGCCGTCCAGTCGCCTTTCGGCTTTTCCTTAAGCTCATTACACCATTCCTCGCTGCCCACCTCGGGCGAGCATGCGGAAACAGCACCCGCCAGGAAAAGGACCGCAAGGGCCCCGGCGATTTTGGTCGTGATCGTTTTCTGCAGTTTCATGTCCGTGTCCACTGTTTGTGTGTTTGTTATTAACGCTACAAACTTATACACGGTGCGAAAATGACGCAAAGCAAACCTGCGATCTATGGCAACCGTCACAGATCGACACCAACAATCATCAAAAACAAAATCAGGGATCAGTCGCGCCAGAAGGACGGCATCAACAGCACAAGAAGCGTCTCGAACTCAAGACGGCCCAGAACCATCGCAACATCCAAAATCCACTTCGCGGAATCCGGCAAGGACTGGAAATTGCCCGCAGGTCCGATGATATTGCCAAGCCCCGGCCCGACATTGGCAAGTGAGGTTGCCGCAGCACTCATCGACGTAATCAGATCAAGCCCCGTCAGACCAAGGGCAACCGTCACCGCGATATAGCTGATGGTCAGAAGAAAGACATAAACCGTCACGGCGTTATAGATGTCGGACGTGATTTCATGGCGGTCAATGCGGCTGACCACCACGGCTGACGGGCTGCGCAGGCGCATGAAATGGGCACGAAGCCCGGTAAACACGACATACAGGCGAAACATCTTGAAACCGCCCGATGTTGATCCCGAACAACCGCCGATAAAGGTCGCAAAGAAAAACAGCATCACTGCAGCCGGGCCCCACAAGAGGTAATCACCCGATGCATAGCCCGTGGTCGTAATCACCGACACAAGGTTGAACGCCGCAATGGTCAGCGACCGGAAGATGCTGTCATCCGAAATCTGTAGCAGCCGCAGGGTCAGCAAAAATGTGAAACCTGCAATGATCAGGCAGAACAATTTGATTTGCTGATTGCCGATCACGGCCTTTATCGCCCGCTTGCGCAGAAACACCGCATAAGCGGTAAACGGCAAACCACCAAAGAACATGAACAGGATGGCAATCCAGTGCAGCGACAGACTGGTGTCAAAATTGGCAAACGAAAGGTCCGATGTGGCATATCCCCCGGTCGACAGCGTCGTCATGCCGTAATTGATCGCATCAAACCATCCCATGCCAAAGATGCGATACAGCACAATGCACACCAGGGTCAGAAACGAATAGATCATCACGATCTGCAGGCACATATCGCGCATGCGACCACTGAGTTTTTCGGATCGATCAGAACTTTCCATCTGGAAAAGCTGCATGCCGCCAACCCGCATCATCGGCAACAGGGCGAGGGCAGTCACAATAATCCCGATACCGCCAAGCCACTGCATGATCGACCGCCAGATCAACAAGCCCGGCGGCAAATGATCCAGACCCGACAGGATCGTCGAACCCGTCGTTGTCAGACCCGAAACAGTTTCAAAGACCGCATCACAGAAACTGAGCTCAAGCGACGAATACCAAAGCGGCAGTGCCCCGGTCAGGCTAACGGCAATCCACGAAACCACTGTCAGAACGTAACCCTGACGTGCGGTTACACGCGGGCCGATATCAGACCGACAGGCAAGACATGCCATGCCACCCAGCCCGATTGTCGTAATCGACGCTTGTGCAAAAATCTTCCAGTCCGGGTTGCCATAAGCAAGATCAACAGCAGCAGGCACCATCATCGATATCCCGATGATAATGACCATCACCCCGACGACGAAAAAGATGGGTTGCAGACGGAACAAACAAGTTTCCCTGACAGCAAAAGACAAACCCGCTTGTAGCGCCAAACGTCTTTGGATGCATCCGGTTATTGTGCATGGCACCCGTGAGGCCGCTGACCGTTACGCGCCCTCACCCGACAAATGCGTCATCATTTTGCCGTTCTTTTTGCTTGTCCTGTCGCCATGACCGTAGTGTCATTCCCACAAAGGTTGAATGTCGCTCAAATTCCTGAAGACCATCGAGGCCAGTTTGAAACGCGTTACCCGCCTGATCGCCCTACTTGCTATTCCAGCCCTGATTGCCCTTGCTCTGCACTGGCACAGCGCACCGGTCCGTGCCGCCGACACTTCACCTGGCCTTTCCAGTCCGGGCGGGCTTGTCACCAAGGGGCGTGATATTCTGGTCATTGATGGCGACACCATCATGATTGCCGGGCAAGTCGTCGATATCGCGGGGATGGATGCCCCCGAACTTGGTCAGCAATGCCTGCATAATGGCAGTTTCTGGGATTGCGGCATGTCTTCGGCCATGCAATTGCGCAAATATTTCGCCATGGCCCCGTTTGACGTCCATTGCTGGCCAGGCGATCAGGCGCGTGCGGGCAAAGCAGATGGCTTCCCCGTCGTCGAATGCGGCATCGGCGAACGCGATGTGGCGGCAGCCATGATCAGCGACGGCGAAGCATTCCCGATTGCGGGCTATTCCCATCGCTATGACCGCCTGTCGCAAGATGCTGGCAATGCCAGGATCGGCATTCATGGCGGTGATTTGATCGCACCAGCCGATTGGCGCAAAGGGGATCGACTTGACGGCGAAAACGCGCGTTGCCTCTTTGTCGATGATGGTAACGGCAATTACCTTAGCACCCTCGACCCACGCTTTAGCCAATATGAAAGCAAGGATCTGAAAAAGATCTGCAGTGACGAAGAAGCCCGCGAAATGAACCTGCAATATCGCGCACCAGCCCCATGATCCGCGCGGCCCGTTTTTAATTCGCCCGTACCTGCATCTTTTCGCCAGAACGCGCGTCTTCCTGTGCATCAAAATGACCACACAGGAGAATTCAAAATGCGCCTGCAACTTGCCCTGAATGTCAAAAACCTTGATCGGGCCATCAAATTCTACAGCGAAATGTTCGCAACCCCGGTTCACAAACAACGCCCGGGTTATGCCAACTTTGAAATTGCCCAACCGCCACTGAAACTTGTTTTGTTTGAACATCCCGGCGCAGATGAGCTCCTCAATCACATTGGTGTTGAATGCCAAAGCCCGTCGGAATTTGACGTAGCATCAGATCGCCTGCATGCGGGCAATCTGAGCACAAGCGAGATCGCTGAGACAGGTTGCTGTCACGCCGAACAATCAAAATTCTGGACAAAGGAACCAGACGGTCTGGCGTGGGAATGGTATCGCATCCTTGATGATGACCCCGACAGCGCTCAAAATGAAACCGGTTCATCAAGTGCGGGGTGTTGCGGCCAACAGCCCGGCAAGGAATCAGAAACTCAACAGGTATGTTGCGCCTGACGCCATGAAATTCACCCCCGTTTCAGACACATCTTCTGATTGGCAGGCCCTGCAAAAGGGCCTGCACAGATTTGTTCAAAGTCGCGTCCCGAATGACGCGGTTGATGACGTTGTCTCAGATATTCTCGAAGCCATCATTCGCAACAGATCAAGCCTTGCCACCGCATCCAATCCATCGGCATGGATTTATGCCACCGCACGCAGCAAACTTGTTGATTACTATCGCAAGAAAAGTCGCGAACGCAGTGCGCTTGACGCCCTGCAATCAGACCCGACAACAGAAACACCAAACAATTTGAACCGAACAACTGATGATGATGCGGATGTTAATGGTCTGAACGATTGTCTGACCGGGATCATCTCGACAATGGCTGCCGGTGATCAGAATATTCTGCGCGCCATTGACCTCAACCGCACCCGCCAGATCGACTTTGCAACCCAGAACAACCTTGCGCTGCCAACCGTCAAATCACGCATTCAACGCGCGCGCAAACGCCTGCGAAACCGAATGATCGCCTGTTGCCCGGACGGGGGCATGTCGACATGCGAACGGACATGCATAACCGCTACATCATGCGCAGCAGACTGAGGATTTTCAAAACGTGATTTTGTCAGGAAAAGCTTGGAGCGGGTGAAGGGAATCGAACCCTCGTATGCAGCTTGGGAAGCTGCTGTTCTACCATTGAACTACACCCGCGAAGCGCGCGATTTATAGCCCGCTTTTCCAATCAACGCAAGCCGGTCACATTCCGATCCACCGATTTAATTTCCCTGATCAAATCCGGAAAATCTTAGCCATCCGGCATCATGCGCCAGATCGCGCTGGCATTGTCATCTGAAATCAGGATCGACCCGTCGATATAGTGTTTCACATCAACCGGACGCCCGATCACTTCGCCATTGCTGCGCAGGAATCCGCTAAGGAACGGGTTTTCTGTCACTGGCTTGCCATTGATGAATTCAACCCGGACCACCTCGTACCCGTCCGGGACGGTTCGGTTCCACGATCCATGCAGCGCAACCAGTGCATCACCGTCATCAAAGGCAAACCCAAGCGGCGCATTGTGGGCATTAAAGGTAAATTCCGGGAAAATGACCTCTTCCGGGACCGTTTCATCGGCAAATTGCGGGCTTCTGGTGTCATTGCCCGCATACCACGGATACCCGAAAAACTGGCCGGACTGACGGGCGCGATTAAGCTCCTCGCGCGGGACATTGTCGCCCAGATGATCGCCCCCATTGTCGGTAAACCAAAGTTCGTCCGTTTCAGGATGGAACGTCAGCCCGACAGAGTTGCGAATCCCGCTTGCATAAACTTCGGGCGCGCCCCCATTGACCGGAATGGAAATGATCGTGCCTTCAAGGCCACTGACCTTGCAGATATTGCACGGTGCCCCAACCGCAACAAACAGGCGATCGCCATTCGGCGAAAGGGTCGCATAGCGCCAGCCGTGATGGCTTTTATCGGGCAGATTGGTAAACAGGATGCGCGGCGGGCCAAGACGTTCGCCATCAAAATTGGCAAGGTCGTAAGAAACAATACGATGCTGATCGGCAACAAACAGGGTCCCCGGTTTATAGACAATGCCGTTGGCCTGCTTGAAATCATCAGCAATCAGATTGACCTCCTCGCCAACGCCATCGCTGTCTTCATCACGGACAAAATAAAGATTGGGTCCGCGCGTGCCGACAAAAATGCCGCCCAGTTCCGGGGCCACTGCGATGGTTCGGGCGTTGGGAACCTCGGCAAAGACCGACAGGCGATAGCCGCTTTCAGCACTTAGCAATGACTGCACGCGTGCGACCCGCTCAGAAACTTGTTGGGCATTGGCCGAAAGGCTTGTTGCCGACATCGCCACAACAGCAAGGGTGCACAAACACAAACGCCCGGCCCATCGGCGTGCGGTGTGCAACTGGCGACGGAAGTCCGGGCGTAAATATCGGGTCATCCTGAAATCTCCTTGTCTGGCAATCGGCCTTACAAGGGATACGGTTGGTTTCCCCAGGTCGATTAACGAACGCGTTCAGAGATCGGGGCGTTGACCGACAGTTCCATGTCCCACGGGAAGTAAATCCACGTATCCTGAGACACTTCGGTCACAAAGCTATCAACAATTTCGCGGCCAAGCGGCTTGGCGTAAACGGTTGCGAAATGCGCTTTCGGAAGTCTTTCACGCACAGCCTTGGCGGTTTTGCCG
>NZ_DBGS01000033.1:26433-39693 GCF_002295455.1 Thalassospira sp. UBA848
GTTTCCCCAGGTCGATTAACGAACGCGTTCAGAGATCGGGGCGTTGACCGACAGTTCCATGTCCCAGGGGAAGTAAATCCAGGTATCCTGGGATACTTCGGTCACAAAGCTGTCAACGATTTCACGGCCAAGCGGCTTGGCGTAAACCGTTGCGAAATGTGCATGCGGCAGTTTTTCGCGCACAGCCTTGGCGGTTTTGCCGGTATCGACCAGATCATCGATGATCAGCATATCGGTGCCGTCACCTTCGATGTCTTTCAGCCATTCCAGATCACCACGCGTCTTGTCAGAGTAACTACGAACACAGACCGTATCAATCAGGCGAATATCAAGTTCGCGTGCAATGATGGCCGCGGGCACAAGACCACCTCGGGTGATTGCCACGATTCCCTTGTACGGGCCTTGTTCCAAAAGTCGCCATGCCAGTGCACGGGCGTCGCGATGCATCTGTTCCCAGGAAACCGGGAAACCTTTGTTATAAGCAGCTTCGCTCACAAGAATTCTCCTGCGCCAGATCAGTTCGCCAAATGAATGTGCCCGGACATCACCACAAGGCACCTTCATCCAGACCCGCATTCCACAAAATCAAGCCGCTTAACTACGCCGAGTTGGACAGGAAGGCAAGTATTCGCTGGCACATTGGTTACTGTGAATTCATCCGTGCCTGCAGCAAGGTCGAAAAATCCCTGCCCAGTTTCTCGACGGGCGCGGACCAGTCACCGGGCTTTTCCTGTCGGTAGATGCGCATGGTCGGGTACCAGGGGCTGTCGGACCGATCAACCATCCACCGCCAGTCAGTTGTATAAAGCTGCAGCATCCAGACCGGAATGCCAAGCGCGCCAGCAAGATGGGCGGGTGAACTGTCAATCGTGATCACCAGATCCATTTCGCGCATCAGTGCAGCACTATCGCCGAAATCATGAATATGATCGCCAAGATCGGTGACAAATGCATGCAGGCCAAGTCGGTCGATATCGGCCCGGCGTTCATCAATCTGGAAGCTGTAGAACGCCGCACCCTTGGCAGACAACATCGGCAAGAATGTCTCAAGCGGGCAGGATCGATCGCGCGGGTTAAGTTTGCCTGCCCAAATCAGCCCGACCTTCAGCGCCGTCCCCGGTGGCGGTGCCAGTCGGGCCCGCTTGCCTTGCGGCGGCGCAAGGTAACTATCGGTCGAAATTTTCTGAAGGTCCTTTTCACCGATGCCCATCACATGCGGCAGACTCAGAAGTGGCACATGAACATCAAATTCCGGAACGGCACGGCCCTTCTCAACCACCGTATCAACGCCGGCCACGGTCTTCATGATCGGGACCAGTTCCTTGCGGCATTCAAGGATGACATGACCCGCCTTCTTGGCCACCAATGGCACAAAGCGGGCAAACTGGATCATGTCGCCAAAGCCCTGCTCGGCGCGCAGCAAAATACGCTTGCCGCGCAGGTCCGTCTTGCCATCCCACTCCGGCGCAGAATCAAGCGGGCGGATCGGATTATCAGCAAGCTTGCGACGGGTTTCATATCCTGCCCAGCCTTCGGCATAGTTGCCCAGGGCCAGATGGGCCAATGACCGGTCCCAGTTTGCATCGACATAATCCGGGTCGATTTCCAGGGCGCGCTCAAAATACTCCAGCGCCGCCTCAAAGCGGTTCATATCACGATAGACAAGCCCGGCATTAAACGTGTGCGACTTGACGGTGTCATCAAGCTCAAGTGCCTTCTTGTGGGCAACAAGCGCCTCTTCAAAACGCATCATTTCGCGCAGGCAATTGCCCATATTCGACCACAACCCGGCATTTCCCGGCCGAATGTCCGCGGCCCTGCGATATGCAATCAGGGCTGCATCGAACTTCTTGCTTCGACGCAGTGCGACACCAAGGTTGTTCCACACATCTGGCTGATTGGGGTTCTGACGAAGGGCGGTACTGTAAAGTCGAATGGCATCATCAATCTGGCCCGCCTGATGGGCGGCAAGGCCACGCTGGAACAGATCACTGATCACCTGACGGCGCTGCACGGCAACGTCTTCACTTTGCTGTGCAGCTGCGCTGGCGGTTGATGCCTCGACCTCATCTGAATTGGTCGTCACCGCACTGGCAGCAGTGACCGCGTCGTCCTGACTGGCTGTTTTGCTTTTCGCCGAAGATTTCGGTGTCTTCTTTGCCGACCGTTTCTTGCGTGTTGTTGCCGCTTTCGCCATGCGCGCTCCCCTGTGCTTCTGCCCGGATCAGGCAAAAGCCATCGCCCCGTAAAGGCATTTCAAAAGACGGACCACATCCCTCACCGGACGTTGCGGCACGGCGCAGCCCTATTAGCAAAAACCTAATTTAGCAAAAAAGCCTTACCAATAAGTGGATTTATTCATGTGGTTTATCGAAATGAAATATTAACCACGCCAAGCAGTTATTCTTGGCTGCAAGCGGGTCTTTGGGGTACGGCCCTAACGCAATGGATCGCGTTTTTGCGCGTCCATATCAAGGCGCATCATCATCATGTCGTCGAGATCAGCATAACCATGCAATCGATAAAGCGCCTGCATATCTGCTGTTGCCAAAAGCCAGCGTTTCACACGCTGCAATTCCCGATGGGCATGCAAGGCATCAAGCATCTTTGCCGCAATCCCCATGCGCCGGTATTCAGGATCCACAAAGACATCCGCAACATAGGCGATGGCGATCTGATCACTGACCACACGCGCAAAACCAACCTGACGCCCATTGCAATAAGCCCCAACGGGAAAGGACATTTCCACAGACCGGTCAAATTCACCGCGTGTCCGCCCACCAGACCAATAGGACGCGGCGATAAAATCATAGCAGTAATCAAGATCAAGCCGCGCCCGATCCATACTGATTTCAATGGTTTTATCGCCATCTGCCATCATGGGGCTCCCATCCGGGCGCGTTGCTTATTTCAGGTAAACAGCAACAGCCAGTGCCGCAATCGCCACCCACAGAACCAATGTCTGGCGTGAAACACCAACAGATTTGCGCTGACCATTGCCTGATTTACCGCGCATCGCCGCAACCGTATCAGGATGGAGACGAAGCCCCTGTTCGGTGAAGACGGCGGATGCCTGCTCGGCGGCTTCAAGCACACGGGGCAGACGGCGCAGCATCGTTCCCGCCTGGAGGGTCGCTTCCTTGACCTTGGCTTCCGGACCAAGGTTTTCGCGCATCCAGTCTTCAATCAACGGACGCGAAAGCTCCCACATGTTCTCATTCGGGCTCAGAATGCGTGAAAGTCCCTCGGCGACGATCATGGTTTTCTGCAACATCAGAAGCTGTGGCTGGGTTTCCATACCGAACTGTTCGGTAATCTGGAAAAGCTGCCCCAACAAGCGCCCGACCGAAATATCGGCCAGTTCCTTGCCCAGGATCGGCTCGCCAATCGAACGACAAGCTTGCTGAAAATGTTCAAGCGACTGATTGCGCGGCACGTAACCCGCTTCGAAATGAACCTCGGCCACGCGGTGATAATCGCGGGTCAAAAAGCCCAGAAGCATCTCGGCCAGATACAGGCGCGTCTGTTTGTCCACCCGGCCCATAATGCCGAAATCAACCAGGCTGACCCGACCGTTTTCATCAACAAACAGGTTGCCCGGATGCATGTCCGCATGGAAAAACCCGTCACGGAAGACCTGCTGGAAAAATGCCCCGGCCGCCTTGGCAAGCAAGTCGGACCGATCAATGCCCATGCGGTCAAGCGCCTCGACATTATCAATCCGCACACCCTTGACCCGTTCCATGGTCATCACGTGTTCGGCGGTACGTTCCCAGTCAATCTGGGGAATGTAATAGGACGGATCATCTTCGAAATTATCACAGAATTCCGATGCCGCTGCCGCCTCAAACCGCAAATCCATTTCAAGATGCACACTGTCTTCAAGCGCCTTGACCGTTTCAATCGGTTTCAGGCGTCGCAGGCGCGGTTGGGTCAGCTCGACAATTTCCGCCACCCAGTAAAACAGGTCCATATCACGGGCAAAGCGCACCTTGATATCCGGGCGCAGGACCTTGACGGCGACTTCCCGTCCGTCGGTCGTGGTCGCGAAATGCACCTGTGCGATGGATGCTGCGGCAACCGGCTGTTCATCAAATTCGGCAAACAGCACGTCAAACGGCTCATCAAGCTGTTCGGTGATGATGCGCTTGGCAATCTTCGCCGAAAATGGTGGCAGTCGATCCTGAAGGGATGACAGATCTGCCGCCACATCATCCCCGATCAAATCGGACCGGGTCGCAAGGGTCTGGCCAAGCTTGATAAAGGCCGGGCCGAGTTCCTCAAGCGCGCGGGCCAGTCGTTTGCCCGGCGGCAGGTCGGACCGGCGCGAAAACGGTGCTGTCAGGCGGGCCAGAAAAGCCACAAGCTTGCCGCCCGGCACAAGAGCCAGCGGGAACAGCGCATCATAACGCGCCAAAGTACGCGCCATGGCAAGCAGGCGGAAACTGTTACGAACAAAACGGATCATGCGTCAAACGCCCTCAAATCCGCCAACCGGAATGTATGGCGGCAATTCCGCCAGACAGGTTGCGATATTTCACCCGCTCAAACCCGGCAGCGCGGATCATGGATGCAAAAGTTTCCTGATCCGGAAACTTGCGAATGCTCTCCGCCAGATACTGATAGGCCTCGCGATTGCCCGCAATAAACCGGCCGATTTCCGGCAAAAGCTTGAACGAATAGGTATCGTAAAGCTTGTCAAAGCCCGGCACGATGACCTTGGAAAACTCAAGGCACTGGAATTTCCCGCCCGGACGCAGCACGCGGAACGCTTCCGAAAGCGCTTCATCAATACGGGTCACATTACGAATGCCAAAGGCAATGGTATAGGCATCAACCGACTGATCGGGCAGCGGCAATTTCTGCGCATCACCGACGGTCCAGTTGATGTTTTTAAGAAGTCCGTGATCAACCGCGCGGTCGCGCCCGACATGGAGCATCTCATAGTTGATGTCACACACCGTGACAGAACCGCCGCCATTTTTCAGAAAACGAAACGCAATATCCCCGGTGCCTCCGGCAACGTCGAGAAGCTTCATTCCCGGACGCGGCTTGAGCTCGTTGATGAAGCTGTCCTTCCACAAGCGATGCACCCCACCGCTCATCAGGTCATTCATCAAATCATACTTGGACGCGACAGTGTCGAACACCTCGCGCACCATGGATGCCTTCTGGCTTTCGGGAACATCACGAAAACCAAAGTGGGTTGTGTTTTCGCCGGTTTCGCCCGCGGCAGGGTCTGTGTTCTTACTCATGGGCGGGAAAATAGCGCAGCAATGATTATCCTGCCAGTGGAAAGCCACGCCAATACGCAAATATCCTGTTGGATCGTGGTCATTTCTGGTAAGGCAATCAGACGCACCAAGCGTTTGCCAAGAAGATTAGAGTGAAGACAAGGACAGGATAGCCCGATGAGCTGCATGGTCAAAATCTGTGGAATTAACAGCGAAGATGCCGCGATTGCCGCCATGAGTGCCGGGGCAGATGCCCTTGGATATGTCTTCTTCCCGCCAAGCCCGCGCCATATATCGCTTAAAGGGGCCAAGACGCTCACCGAACGCGTCCCCAACAGCATTTACAAGGTCGGCCTGTTCGTTGAAGCCGGTGACGAGGCGCTTGAAAACGCAATCACGGCCGGCAACCTTGATGTCATTCAGCTTCATGGCAAGGAAAGCCCCGAACGCGTGGCCGAGGTCAAGGAACGCTTTGGCCTTAAGGTCATGAAAGCCATTTCGGTCAGCACGGCCGATGACATCGAAAACGCCAAGAAGACCTATGACGGTGTTGCCGATTTTCTGTTGTTTGACGCCAAGCCCCCCAAGGACAGCGTCCTTCCGGGCGGCAATGCGGTTTCGTTCGACTGGACGCTTCTGACCGGGCAGAATTTCCAAAGCAACTGGATGCTGGCCGGTGGCCTTGATCCCAGCAATGTCGCCGAAGCCGTCAAGATTTCCGGCGCACCATGGGTGGACGTGTCATCGGGCGTGGAACGCACCAAGGGCGTCAAGGACCCGCGCAAGATCTCCGCCTTTATCCAGGCGGCAAAGGGTTACTGAACATCCTGATCAGGTGGTTTAACCTTTTCTGAAATGATTGGCGCAAAACTTGGCGGGCAAAAGTGCAACCACTGCCCGGACAAAGTACGCGCGCCATGAAACCGACCCTTCGATCAAGAACCCAGAAACTTCTGCATGGTGTGGACCGGGAATCACGGTTTTCGCTTGTTGTGCATCTGGTTTTGGCCAGTGCGATCATCATCAATGTCGTTTCAGTCATCTTTGATTCGGTCCACGCCTTTGCCGAGCGCTATTTCATTCTGTTTGCCACAATCGAGATCGTCTGCACCCTGATTTTCGCACTCGAATATGGCTTGCGTGTCTGGTCCGCCCCGGACAATCCGCGCTTTAGTGGCCGCTTTGCGCGTCTGCGCTATATGCTGACCCCGATGGCACTGATTGATCTTCTGGCAATCCTGCCGATCTTCCTGTGGTTCTTTACCAGCATTGATTTGCGCTTTATCCGCATCGTCCGGTTGCTGCGTCTTTTGAAGTTCACCCGCTATTCAACCGGGCTGGAGCTGATGATGCTGGTGTTTCGCCAGCAAATGGGCATCTTCGGTGCCGCCAGTGCCGCCCTTGCCTGCATGCTGGTCTTTAGTGCCGGGGCGATTTACCTCGCCGAACACCAGGCCCAGCCAGAGAAATTCGGCAATCTTCTTGATGCACTCTATTGGAGCGTCATCACCCTTGCCACGGTTGGCTATGGCGATGTTGTTCCCGTTACGCCATTTGGCAAGTTTCTGGCCAGCATCATCTCATTGACCGGTATCGGGATTGTTGCCGTGCCAGCCGGTATTCTGGCATCGGCCTTCAACGCCGAACTGCGCCGCCGCGAAAACGAATATCGCCACAAGGCCACTCGCCAGTTGCTGGGCAAACGCCTGACAGAGCGGGTCCGACACAAGCTGCGTTCCCATCAGGAAGAGCTTGGCATCAGCGAAGAACAGGCCCAATCAATTATCGAGGACATCCGCGATGTGCATCACAATGAAAGCGACGAAATCCTGACCTGTCCGCATTGCCATCAGCCACTGCATCTTGAGCTGCACGACGCCGAAACACCCCCACCGACGCAAAAGTCTTGACGCCCGGTTTTTTTGGGCACATGGTTGAGCCATGAAAACACACGGCATGAACCTGACCTGCATTGCAAATCATTGGTGGTGGCTCGCTTAAGCGGGCGGCCAAAATCATGCCCTGAACATACCGGCCGCCTCATTCTTGCAGGCGGCTTTGTGTTTTCAGACTTCTTCTTCCCTGTCTAAAGATCACATAGCTCCTGCGGCGAAAGGCCCACACAGGAGTAAAAAGACGTGACGACCCCGACAAGCCAAACCGGCATTTCCGCTGACAGCAGCGAATATCGCTATACCACCGATGGCGGTGTTTCGGTCATTCGCCGCATGACCGAAATGCCATACGAAAACGCAACCGAGGGCCTGATTGATGCCCTTGATGGCACCAAGGGTGTGTTGCTGTCTTCAAGCTATGAATTTCCGGGGCGCTATTCACGCTGGGATATGGGCTTTGATGCCCCGCCGCTTGAAATTGTCGGGCGTGAACGCGGCTTTGCGGTTCATGCACTGAATGATCGCGGGCAGGTGTTGCTGGATACCATTTCAGCGGCACTTGAAAACCATCCCCACGTCGAAAGCCTGACCAACGGCGAAGACGGGCTTTATGGCGTGGTCAAAAAACCCGCCGCCTGGTTCCCCGAAGAAGAACGCAGCCAGCAACCCAGCCTGTTTTCGGTTGTTCGCGCACTGCGTGATCTGTTCGGACACAAGGGGGATGAACGGCTCGGGCTTTATGGGGCGTTTGGCTATGACATCGCGCTTCATTTCGAACAGATCAATCTGGCCCAGGACCGCCCGGCCGATCATAAGGACATCCACCTGTTCCTGCCCGATCAACTGGTAACAGTCGACCATGCCTCGCGCGTGGCGACCCGCTTTGATTATGAATTTATCGCACCCGATGGCCGCAGCACTGCGGGTCTTGAGCGCATTTCCCAACCCCACCCGCCATCACGCGGCAACAATGCCGCCATCGAAAACGATATGAAACAAGGCGAATATGCCGCCATTGTTGAAGATGCCAAGCACCGCTTTGCCCGTGGCGAATTGTTCGAAGTCGTGCCCAGCCGCGTTTTCCGCACCCCGTGCGATACCAGGCCATCGGAAATCTTCCGCCGCCTAAAACGTCGCAACCCCGCGCCCTACGGCTTCCTGATCAATCTCGGGGACGGTGAACATCTGATTGGCGCATCGCCCGAAATGTATGTCCGGGTCAAAGGACAGCGTATCGAAACCTGCCCGATTTCCGGCACCATCGCGCGTGGCCGCGACGCGATTGAGGATGCCGAAAACATCCGAACTCTTTTGAACTCCGCCAAGGAAGAATCGGAACTCACCATGTGCACCGATGTCGACCGCAACGACAAGGCGCGCGTCTGCAAACCGGGCAGCATCCGCATTCTGGGTCGGCGTCAGATCGAAATGTATTCGCGCCTGATCCACACGGTCGATCACGTCGAAGGCCGCCTGCGTGACGGGTTTGATGCGCTTGATGCCTTCCTGACCCATTGCTGGGCCGTGACCGTGACCGGTGCGCCCAAACGCGCTGCGATGAAACATATCGAGGCCGTCGAACGCAGTTCACGCGCATGGTATGGCGGGGCGATTGGTGCTGTTCTGTGCAATGGCGATCTGAATACCGGCCTGACGTTGCGCACCGTGCGCCTCAAACAGGGTGTCGCCGAAGTCCGCGCGGGCGCGACGCTTCTGTTTGATAGCGAACCGGACGCCGAAGAAGCCGAAACCGTGCTGAAGGCATCGGCGATGATCGATGCGGTCACCCGTGATGCCAAGGATGAGGTTACCCTTGATCCGACGGTATCTGGTGTAGGCAAACGCGTGCTGCTGATCGATCACGAAGACAGCTTTGTGCAGAACCTTGCCAGTTATATCCGCGCCACGGGGGCTGAAACCCTCACACTTCGTCCGGGTTTCCCCGATCAGGCGTTCGAGGATTTCAAACCTGATCTGGTGTTCCTGTCGCCCGGTCCGGGGCGCCCGGAAGACTATCACCTGCGTGATAGCATCGAACGCGCCCTTGCTGCCGGGTTGCCGGTGTTCGGGGTTTGCCTTGGATTACAGGGAATTGTCGAATTCTTTGGCGGATCACTGGGGCAACTTGTCACACCAATGCATGGCAAACCGTCAAAGGTGAAACTCGATACAACCGATCCGCTGTTTGATGGCCTGCCCGAAGACATAGTTGTCGGACGCTACCATTCCCTGTTTGCCAAGGCGGCTGAAATGCCAGCGGATATCGAAGTCACCGCGCGCAGTGACGATGGCGTCATCATGGGGATCCGCCACAAAAGCCTGCCGATCAGTGCCGTTCAGTTCCACCCTGAAAGCCTGCTCACCCTTCAGGGCGATGTCGGCATGCGCATGATCGCAAACCTTTTGCGCAACCCGCATGGCCAGCGCCCTGATGACGGGATCGAAGACCCCGAACAGGACGACACGACAAACAAGGAAGATACAGCGACCGATCACAAGGCCGCCTGACCATCATCAAACACCCTGATCTGCGTTGCGTGCCAAGCCCCCCCTGTAAAGGCACCGCAAACCCGCAGATCACACACAGCAACGGCCGCGCTCCTCCCTCGCGGCCGTTGCTTTTCTTTTTGGGGCTGCCGGACAATCTCAGCCAACGATTGCCTTGGTATCGGCACCTGCAAGTATCCGAATGGGACTGTCCGGGTCGGATGCCGCCTGCCAGACAGCATCCACTACGTCTTCGACTGTGGTCATCAAACCGTCTGATGATTGCTCAAGCTTGGTAAAAACCTTGGTGACATGATCCTGATATGCTTCGGGGAAACCACCGGCATCTTTGATGCGCAGTTTAGCCGTGGTCCCGAACGGTGTTTCTGGCGCATGCCCCGGGACGACCAACCGCGCCCGAATGCCAAACGGCGCCAGCTCAAGCGCCAGTGTTTCGGTGAAATGGTTTACCGCCGCCTTGCTCGCGCCATAGACCGACAGCAGATCCATCGGCGCCAAGGCTGTTGACGACGACACATTGATAACCACGCCCGATCCTTGCGCGCGAAATTGCGCCAGCACCTCGCGGGTCATTGCCATTGTCCCAAATGTGTTGGTTTCAAAAATCGTGCGGATGACGTCATCTGACGTCCCTTCCAACGCATTCAGCCACCCAATCCCGGCATTATTGACCAGCACATCAATCTGTCCGGCCGCTGCGACCGCACGTCCGATGCTGTCCTCGTCAGTCACATCAAGGGGTAAAACAAGAAGGTTCTCAGACGCCGGGAAAAGGTCGGCGCGCGGGGTGCGCATGGTTGCAATCACCCGCCAGCCACGGTCCAGAAAGGCGCACGCAATCGCATGGCCGAACCCTGAAGAACATCCGGTGATCATTACGCTATTCATATCGGTGCCTCATTTTCGTAAGTGGAATGGGCACATCCTAGACGTCAGAAACTGTACGTACTATAATAATAAGTCCATTTATGTTTAGTGAGAGTACAGATTGCCCGATCCCCTTGCCGAAATGATCGCACTGCTTCAACCAAGTGCCCGCCATTCGAAGCAGGTCGATGCGTCCGGTGCGTGGCGCGTCCAACGCAGCGAAGTTGGCAACGCCTTTTACTGCATGGTCCTTGCCGGAAGCTGTTTTCTCGATGTCGACGGGCATGACCCGATTGATCTTGGGGACGGGGATTTTGTGCTTGTTCCGGCAGCCTACGATTTTGCAATGTCGAGCAACAATCCACCCGCCCCCGTCGGCCTGGAGACCGAGCCGGTTGTTCAAGCAGACGCAACTGTTCGGCTGGGACAAACCGATTGCGCACCAGACGTCCGGCTCCTGATCGGTTACTGCCAGTTTGGTGCACCGGATGCTGAATTACTAGTTTCCTTGTTGCCGGACTTTTTTGTCGTGCGCAAAGAACGACGCCTTGAAAACATTGCCAAACTGGTGCGCGAAGAAGCACTGGCTGCACGCCCGGCACGCGATGTTGTTCTTGATCATCTGCTACAGGTATTGCTGATTGAAACTTTGCGTTCCGCCGGTGAAACCAGTGACAGCAAAGGGCTGGTAAAAGGGCTTTCAGACCCGAAAATCGCCCGCGCCCTGCGCCAAATCCACGCAGCACCACAAACCGTCTGGACGGTTGCTGATCTTGCGCGGGCAGCAGGAATGTCGCGTTCCGCCTTCTTTACAAAATTCAATCGCAAGCTGGGTCTGGCACCCATGGAATATATTTTGAACTGGCGGATATCACTTGCCAAATCCATGCTGCGACAGCGCGAATACAACCTTGCGGAAATTGCCGAAAAAGTCGGGTATGGATCAACCAGCGCGTTTAGCGTGGCCTTTTCGCGCAAGGTGGGGCAACCGCCTGCCCGCTATGCCCACCAACAGCTCGAACAGGCCAACCACCTGCCAAACTCCTGATAGATGCGCTCTAGGCGTCGTCGTCATCAAGCGAACCGTCAATCACCGAGTAATCCGGCGGCGGGGCCTGGCGGAACTTTTCCGGATCACCCTTGCGCTTTTCACGGGTCCGAGAAATCCAGCCGCCATACTGTCCTTCGGGCTTTGGTTCGGTCGGGCCACCAGCGCGCACCGGGCGCGGCGCAAACCGGCCGAGATTGATCAGGCGGTCATACATCACGATATTGGCGGCAATCGCCACATTGACACAGAAGCTCATCGGGATCTTGATGATGAAATCGCATTTTTCCTGCATTTCATCAGACAGGTTTCCGCGTTCCGGGCCAAGAATATAGGCGGCCTGCGACGGATGCTTGAAGCTTGGCAGCTCAATCGCATCGGGGGTCAGTTCAATGCCAACCAAGCGGCACCCCGATGGCAGCAACATGTTGTCGTGATCCGGGAAATGGTAATAGGGCATCTGTTCGCCCGACTTTGACGTGTCGGTAATGTTGGAGCGTTCCTGTCGAAACGCTGCATCCACCGTAAACGCAAAGCTTGCGCCAAAGGCGTGGGCGGAACGAAACAGGGTGCCCACATTCAAAGGCTTGCTTGCCCCTTCAATTCCAATCCCGAAATAGCCGCGCATATCTTCCTCCGTACCGCACAACACAGCCCGCCGATACGGGCCGGTGCGAAAACAACTCCATGAACAGAAACTGTAGGGGCTATACCCCCACAGGCCCCATAAGGCAAGCACACCACTGGCAATGCTGTGTCCCGCCGGACCAAACAAGCTGGAACAAGAATGCGGCTGTTTCGTTGAATCATACAAAGGGCACAACATCCCTTGATCGAGCAAACCTCAAACCAAAGCAGGAGACGATCATGAATTGGGACCAAATCGAAGGACGTTGGAAACAGCTTACCGGTGACATTAAAAAACAATGGGGTCGCCTGACCGACGATGACGTCGATGCCATTGATGGCCAGCAAGACAAACTGGTCGGCCGGATTCAGGAAGCTTATGGCATTGAACGCGAAGAAGCTGACCGTCAGGTCCGCGACTGGTTCAATCGCCTCTAACCGACAAGGTTTAGACCATAAACCGTTATAAACGATTTTGTTTCGCGCGCAGCACGATCCCCCACTTGATTGCTGCGCACGAAACTGCTTTTTATGGCGCTGAATTCCTGTTTTTCCGGTTATAGGCCCATCATCATGCCCGTCAAATCGCCTTGCATTGGCACCTGTGTGCTCGACCCGAAAGCGGGCCATTGTATGGGGTGTTATCGCACCGGTGATGAAATCGGCGCCTGGATGAGTATGAGCGACGGAGCCAAAAAGCGCGTTATCGCCAGCGCGCAGAAGCGCAAGGCCAACAGTCCCGCCAAGTCCAGTCAAGACTGATCCCCTGCCGGTGCTTCTTCTTTCAACCACTTGCCCGACCTGATTGCGGCAATTAGTTTGCCATAAGACAAAGAAGGAACCGGGCATGTCAGAAAGCACAGCTTCTGCAACTTCACTGCGTCATTTGATGCGCGCAGCAAACCACGCGACCCTGGCGACAATTGCAATTGGCCACAAGCAGGTCGAAGACGGCTGGCCCGTCACCTCTATGGTGGTTCCGGCCATTTACATCGACGGCACCCCGCTGTTGCTGATTTCCGAACTGGCCGATCACACCCGTCACATTCTGGCCGACGACCGGGTTCCCCTTTTGTTTACC